>NZ_JADEXH010000032.1:0-73794 GCF_015207205.1 Sphaerospermopsis sp. LEGE 08334
ATCCCATCTTTGCAAGGTCTTGACTGAAACTCCGATTTTTTTAGCAAATTCATGAGGTTTAAACATAAAGTCACTCATAGGTTTGTCTATGAGTGTACAGGTTTGTTTATTAAATTGTCAACTTAGGACAAGCTCAGAACAAGATAACTTCTGACCATCGTGAGATTAAGCGTTAGATTAAGCACAGGTTAGACTTGCCTGCGAAACGTCCATGAATCAAATATAATTCTTGAAAGGGTACATTCTGTCCGCGAATCAAAAAATCTGATATTAAATAGGTAAAAACTGTGACAAAGGCTTCGTCTTCTTGGCGGCACTTAATCAACCAGCTTCCAGAGATTAAGACAGGATGCCCAAAGCCGCGAAGATTAAAACATTTATCTGAACCTGGAAGCATTCTTGGTTTCTTAACAATCATCGTTGCTATGCTGTTTTGGAATTGGAAGTTGCTGTTAGCACTTGCAGTTGGCATTGGAGTAATGCTCATCGCTTATGCAATACCTAAATGGAACTGGCAAATAAGTTGGTTAGAAATACGCAGGTATTTAAACAGTGCTAACAGTCGGTTAGCTTTAGCAGTTGCTAGTGGTGGTATTGCTACTTTTATGACTTATATGGCCGCTGCCATTTGGGTTGATTCTTCAAGTCTCTGGATGGCTGTTGGTGCTATTTTGCAAGGGTTTGGGACATTACTAACTTTAATTTTGTTGGTGTGGCAAATCTTCAGCTTTCACGGAAATCAAGAGGAAGAGCATCTGGAACAAGTGTTAAATAACTTAACAGAAACAGATCCTTTAAAACGCTTGCTTGCCGTGCGCCAACTAACTAAATTCATCACTCGTAAACAAGTTGATGCTTCAGTAAAGCAAGATGTGATTGAATGTTTGCAACTTTTATTGAGTAGGGAAGAGGAAACGGTAGTTCGCCAAGCAGCATTGAATAGTTTGCAAACCGTAGATGGATTAAAAATGGTATTATCCAGCACTGCTAAACCTCTTGTACCTATATCTCAAAAAATCTCTACAAACCTTAAGCAAGAAGTTTATTAGCTATCAATTGACAATTGATAATTGACAATTGACAATTGTTTCATTCAAGGTTTAAACCTCTCCTTGCCAAGATCAGAAAACCAGAAAAAATTTTTTATTTTCCAATCTTATTACTTCTAGGTAAGGAGAGGTAAAGGTCGATTTTCCCGAACCACTAGGACCTGTAACAAAGAGAAATTCTGCTATGTAAACTGCTGACATTTTTAGACATCCTCATCACCAATTACCCCATCAGTACCCAGCATTGTGGATACTCCTAGCAGTCAACCGATAAACAAAGGCTTTGAGTACAAACTCAGGCAAAGCCAGCATCCGCCGCCAACGCCAAGGCTCTTGATACAAACGATACAACCATTCTAAATTGTTATTTGCCAACCAACGGGGAGCGCGAGATTTTTTCCCTGACCAAATATCAAAACTACCACCAACCCCGATCCAAATTGCTTGAGGACAGAAATGGCGGTTTTTAGCGATCCATAACTCTTGACGTGGCGCTCCTAAACCCACAAATATTACTTGTGGTTGCAATTGAGTTAAAGTCTGCTGTAATATTTGTTCTTCTTCTGGGGAATGATACCCAGAGTAAGTCCCTACTATATTCAAATCTGGAATTTGCTGCTGCCAAAACTTTGCGGCATTTGCAGCTACTCCCGTAGCTCCTCCATAGAAAAATATTTTGGTGTCTGTTTTTTGTTGAGCGATTTCTTGTAACAGTTTTTCTGCTAATTCAATTCCTGGACAACGTTTTACTTTTTGCCTTAATAAATACTGCAAATACAAGACTACCCCTGCTCCATCTGGAATCACCAGATCAGCATTTTGAATTACTTCTGCTAGGGAGCGATTACGCTCTGCTTGCATAGTCATTTCTGCATTAAGCGTGACTACATGAGTTCCCCTACCTGCTTGGAGGCATTCTAACAACCAGTTGGGATAGTTTGTCATCACATGAACTGGTAAACCCAATACTGAATATTTTGCGCCTAATTTATACATAGTATATTTTTGTGAGATTTACACGAAATTATTTAGAAGCTTAGTTTATCAAATTTTTTCCCACACGGATTGTACATATCAGCTTACTTTTAGCGCCATTCTTCTTTGACTTAACAATCATCGGTGTACCAGATAAGGATGGTATTGAGCTAACAATAGAGGTAAAAAGTATTACTGAAACTCAAGAGTTCAAGACCAATGTGTTAATTTTGACTTTACAGGATAATAAGGAATCTGTGTTGGCTGCTTTTGCTGCCGGGGCTGACTCCTACTGTATGAAGATTGGTAGGTTTTGCGTTGTGGAATCGTGGGCTATTAACTGCTAAGAAGTGATACAGCATTTTCCATTATGATGAGGTACAGATACAGCAGGAGTCAGGAGTCAGGAGTCAGGAGTCAGGAGTCAGGAGTCAGGAGTCAGGAGTAAAACTAGCTTAGTGTATAGATTTCAATTTAGATTCTGTACCTAATGGATCTGCAATCTGCTGTATCATGTATAGCTAATTACTGAAAATCAATAGTTTTTTCCTGTTCATTGTGAAAAGTTACCTGCCATAAAAGTATCTAAAAATATGGTCAGATATGACTGAGAAAGAGGTAGAAAAGCTCAAGCTTATGGTGGTAGATGATGAGCCAGACAATCTGGACTTGCTCTACCGCACTTTTTGGCGAGACTTTAAAGTATATCAAGCCATTAACGCCCATGATGCTTTGGCAATTTTAGATCAGGTGGGGGAGATGGCTGTGATTATCTCTGACCAAAGAATGCCAGATATGAATGGCACAGAGTTTTTCAGTCGCACAGTGGAACGTTTCCCCGACACAATTCGCATTTTACTGACTGGTTTTACGGATGTTGAAGATTTGGTGGATGCAATTAACTCTGGTCAGGTATTCAAGTACATCACTAAACCTTGGAAACCTGAACAACTCAAGGCATTAGTTGAGCAGGGACGGGATACCTATACTTTAGTTAAAAAGCGTACAAGAGAACTCCGCCATGCTCTGAAAAGAGAATCTTTATTTAATGCTGTAACAACGGCAATTCGTGAATCTTTGGACTATGACAGCAGCTTACAAAAGATTGTGGTTACTATTGGACAAACATTTGCTGCTACCAGTTGTGTATTGAGATTAGTAGAGGGCGATCGCCTGACACAAAACCAGTTTTCCTATCATGCTCCTCACTCCTTAGAAATCACTCCACCTCTAGACTCTATCTCTTTAATTACAGAAGTTCTCCACACCCAAAAATATCAATTAGCTCAAGATACTTATGATCAAAATCCTTATCACTACCTAGTTGTACCCTTTAGCTACCAGCAGCACTTACTAGCTGTAATGACTCTCTATCAAGGGGGAAGTGAACAACTTTGGCAGGATGAAGATATTCAACTAATTACAGGTGTAGCAGAACAAGCTGCTTTAGCTCTCTCCCAAGCTAAACTCTACCAAAGTCTGCAAGAAAAACAACAACAAATCCGGGTTGAATTGCAATTAGCTCGGCAAATTCAAAATAATCTGCTCCGTCAAACCTTACCAAAAATTGATGGTGTAAAAATACAAGCTTGCTGCTACCCAGCAAGGGAAGTAGGAGGAGATTTTTTTGAAGTTTTTGTCCATCCTCAAGGTGACTTGTGGCTCGCTGTTGGTGATGTTTCTGGTAAAGGTGTACCAGCGGCTTTATTTATGGCCAGTGCTATTTCTCTGTTGCGTCGGGAATTATCTCAGGAATCACCAGCGGAGCCGAATATTGTTATGCAAAATCTCAACTATGCTCTAGCTGATGACTTAATCAGTAACAATTATTTTATTACTCTTGTTATTGCCAATTATAACAGAACTACCCAGGAACTTGTCTATGCTAATGCTGGTCATATCTATCCTTTCTGGTGGTCAAAACCAGTAACTTTAGCTACTCAACCCCATTACCTGACAATCCGCAGTGTTCCTTTGGGCATTTTACCCCAATGGCAAGCACAGTCAGGGCGCTTAATTCTCTCTCCTGGAGATACCCTACTATTAGCTAGTGATGGAATTACGGAAGCCAAAGTATCAATAAATTCAAAATATTCTGAAAAAAATGATAGTAGCACTATGCCTAATAACTTTTTTATGCTCAAGCAAGAAGGTATTTGGCGACTTATACAAGAGCAACTTCAACCTTTATCTCTTGAAAATTTACTCACTCGTATTCAAACAGATAATCATGTTCAAGACGATGACCAAACTCTACTTTCCCTGGAGGTTTTGTAACTAATGAAAAGTGAGCTTCATGTACCAAGTGACTTGAGTTTTATCAATATCGTCGAGACTTGGTTGTTGGGATGCTTGAAAATCCACTTGGGGGACTCTGTGGATTGGTCAGAGCAATCATCTCGTTTGCGTTTGGCTTTGGTTGAAGCATACACCAACGCTGTACGTCATGCTCACAAAGATCAGCCTAGTTTACCCATATTGCTGCGTTTAGAACTCAAAGATCGGAAATTAGCGATCGAAGTTTGGGACTATGGTCAAGGTTTTGATTGGTCTACCTACTTTCCTCCTAGTCCTGGACAGAAACAAGAAGGTGGTTATGGATGGTTAATTATGAATCGTCTGATGGACAAGGTAGAGTATCGGTTGCAGGTTGATGGTGCTAATTGTCTCAAGCTGGAAACTACGATACCCAAACAGGTTAACTGACCGGGAATTTGAGATTTTAGATTTTAGATTAACAAATTTGTTACACTTCCCTGTCCTTCAGGACGAGAAAATACTCGCTGCGCTGTGTACGCTTCGCTAACGTAAATCCAAAATCGAATGATCAGCTTTTGGCTGACAACTTTGGGAATTTATTAAGAAATATGAATAAAATTAATAACTTTTGCTAAATTTATTTGATTTATTAGTGATAGTTATCAAATAATTTAAGATACAAGGCTGTTTTGCAAAATTAGAAACCCTGTTTGGGTAATCAAAGAGCCTGAAGTTGATATTAAATTCATCACCTTGCTTATGAAACCTTTATTTTGCCTATCACCCCGCTATCGTCTTGATGATGAATCTCCTTGGTTAGAAGGTATTGATCCTAGTCGTCACTACTGGATTGCGGTGAATGGAGAAAAAAAGGTAACATTAGCTCTACCTGGGTTAATAGTTTCTTCGATTGAAGAGTTTAAACAGGTGATTCGCAAGTTTCGTTCTTTACAACCAGGCGAAATCTTGAATCTGGCAAGAATTTCTAGCCGTTGTATAATTCGCTGTATCAGTAATAACTGCTATGCTGTAGAAGCAGAAGTCAATCATGCTCCTGTGTGTCATCTTTTTGACCAAGAAACTTTAGAAAGTTTGTTAATGACAGCACATCCAGATTGGCAATGTGCGCCTTCAGATATTGAATTAGGTAGAAAATTGTTGTTGCGTTCTTTGGCTCAACCAACTTTTAGTAAGAGTTAATAGACATCTCCGGTAATTAAATGTGCGGTTTCCAGAACCCTTGTAGAGACGTTGCATGCAACGTCTCTACATTCATTTTCGGAGACCTGTCACTGGTCTTTCACAGATAACTTTTTCAGCAATCCCTATTTACAGCGATTTTCAGGTAAATGAACCACATTTTTTAATCTCACGCAAAGACGCAAAGACGCAAAGGAAGAAAGGAAGATAACAAGAAGGATGTGGTACAAATACATGAAAACTGCTGTAACCCGGATTTCTCACAAAGAAAAAGAAAAAAAGGGTCAAAAACTGAGAAAATGTATATGTAGAAAGCATTTCAACAGTTACAAAGTATGACCCAAGTATTAACAGATTGTACACCAAAACAATTCAAATTTGAAAGAGAAAAAACCCGCCCAGTAGTAGTAAATTTCCAAGGTGGGAAAGTAACATCAGATGCAGGACTAAGTTTAATTGCGGAGATAGACAGGAAACTACAAATCACAGCAAGACTAGCACAATGTTTCCAAGATTACAGGCAGCCAAATAAAAGACAACATTCGATAGAAGACCTGATAGCACAAAGAATATATGGGTTAATCATGGGATATGAAGACCTAAACGACCATGAAGAACTACGTCATGACCCCATGTTTGCCATAGCATTAGGAAAAAGAATAGGTCAAACAAAAGAACCAGTAACATTAGCTTCAAAAAGTACATTAAATCGGCTAGAACATTGTCCAGAAAACATCAAACAGGGAGCAGAAAGTAGATATCACAAAATAGTCGGTTAATCAAAATGACAACAAATACTCAAAATCAAGCCCAGCAAGAGTTTGAGCAAAAGGTGTCCACAGTAGTTTCATTTTTAGAAACCCTATTTACCCCAGATGTTCAACTCAAAGAAATGGCATCTCAACTCATTGACAATTCCATTTGGTATCGGTCTATAAACTATCAAACTCTCACCTCTTGGAGTCGGACTCGTCGTGTAGTTGCCAAAGTCGAACATGGGTCAAACGGAACTAATGTTCGCTTTGTTGTCACATCAATTCCCACAAATAAAATACCCCCTGGTGAACTTTATACTCAAAAGTATTGTCCCAGAGGTGAGATGGAAAATCGTTTTAAGGAACAACAGTTAGAACTGTTTAGTGATAGAACCAGTACACATACATTTGCGGGTAATCAATTACGTTTGTGGTTCTCTTCCATTGCTTATGTTTTGATGAATGCTTTGCGAAATAAATGTTTAGCTAAGACTGAATTACGGAATGCCCAAGTTGGGACTATTCGTACTAAGTTGTTGAAGTTAGGGGCTTTGATTACTGTCAGTAGCCGCAGGATTTTGATTGCAATTAATAGTTCTTGTCCTTACCAGGATATTTATGCTGCTGCTTTCCGTTGTTTGCAGTTATTACCCAATCCTGGTTAATTATTCGGCAATTCAATAGCTCATTCTTAGTTTTTATTTAGGGTTGAGAAATAAGTTTTTTCTTAACTCTGTTTTCTGATGTCTGATTTCACTAAAAGAATCTTTTTCTCCGTATTTGGCTGCTAAATTACATAATCCTTTTTACTTTTATTATCGAATTTGTGCGGTAATATTTATTTTTTATCCTCGCTGCGCTTCATGTATCAAATAAATTTCACTTGGTGTAGCTTTTCATCAATTATTTTTTACTCTTGTGAGAAATCCGGGTTAAATCCTGGTTATCCTGATTCAGACAATATATAATAAATTCCCCATCTTATAGAGAAAGTCCGTTAAAACGGACTCTCATAAAATTACAGTTGTTAGTGTTGATTAATTTTGACCTTCATGTTGATTGTCATTTAACCAAATTACCAAATCATTGATATTAGAAAAGTCTAATAAAGCATCTGCTAAATTATCCAACTTTTCAATATTCAAAGTTTTGATTCTATCAACCAATGATGAATCTAATTCTCCAAACCGACGAGTAAGTTGACGGATAATTGTCCTTTGTTCACCTTCTGTCCTACCGAGTTTTTCACCTTGTTTCTCACCTTTTTGGAAAATATCTTGATAAATGACTGATTCTCGCATAATATCCTCCCTAAGTAATTGACTAATTAGTTGCTTCTCAAACCGTAAACCTGCTAAAATCTCAGTACAAGCTACAATATCCCGCTTGATTTCTATTTCCTCAATTTTAGCAACACTTTCAGCAACCTGTGATAATAAATCTTGAGGTGAATTAGTGCGGGTTAATGGTGCTAATGGTAAGAGTGCGGGATTATTAAGAAATAACGCAGGGTCTTGTTCCCACATTCTAATTACTTGATAATAGTGGGTAGTATTTACATCTTGGTAAACATTGATAAAAGCATTTTCATCTTCTGTTTCCTGGAGAAAAATCACGACTTGGATAATAGTACATTCGGTATATAATCTTTTTAACCGAATATAATAATCTAGGACGCGAAAAGGAATGGGTTTTCGAGAAGTTGATAGTGTCTGAAATTCAATGTGTAAAATTTGGTTTTCACTTTTCAGAAATGTGACAAAATCAGCACGAATTGGTTCAATACTCAATTCAGTTTTTAAGACTTTGACGGTTTGTGGTTCTTCTGGTAGTAACCACCGAGCAAAATCAAGAGGATATTTTTCAGCTAATAGCTTACAAACGTTGTCAAAACTCACGGTTAAATCAGATTTTATTAGTAATTTTAATTATAACATAAATTGGGAATTGTCTGAATCAGGATTTTCAGGATTTGAGGATTTTCAGGATGTGATTGATATATTTTTTGTGGGGTGTTTGGGATTTTTCTTTTGTCAGAATCAGGATGTCCAGGATTGAAGGATTTACAGGATGTTAGTGTTTTATTGTCTATGAGAAATACAGATTCAAGGATGATATATAATGGATAATTTATCTAAGTTTATGAGTTTATTGTAAAAACAACTGTATTTTATAATATTAAATATTCACAGACAATTTATCAACCACATCCTGTAAATCTTCAAATCCTGGTTATCCTGATTCTGACAATTAATAAATTAGCAAATACCAAACAGACAACTTATCAACAACGTTACGGAAGAAACAAGAGAAAACTCTAGTGTGGTTGATAAAATATCAAAAGATGATAATTTAGATGAACCTTTACGGGAAGTTGATTGTTATTTACCGGGAAATAATGATGAATTAGCAATTAGTGGTAAAGGTACTGCGGAAGATGGTAGCACAGAAGTTAATGTCCCACCATTAGAAACTATGTTTCCTTCTTCTTTGGGAATGAAATTTTGTGTTGATGGTACAGCTAAAACATTAGAAATTACCGCAGGATGGGGACACTATCACCGCACTAATAGCGAAATCTTGACTACAACAGATGGTAAACCTAAAAAGGTTTGGAAACGGGAACAAATTCGCGCTAATTCTCCTGCAATTCCTTTAATTGAAGGAGTAATTGATAATTGGATAGTTGATGTACAATATCCAGAAGTTTATGTTAAAGGAAAGATCAGAAAACAAAGTAATGGTGATTTTATCGTTAGTTTATTTTTAGTTAATGGACAAAGAGAAACTAAAGAAAAACGAGATGAAACTTGGTTATTTCAACCAGAATTAAGCGTTAAATCGGCGGATGTTCAACATCCTGATATTTTCTTAAAACGACATCAACCCCGTTCTTTAGGAAAATTAGATCCTGTAATTTACACTGAAGAAAAAACTATGGCCATGCTTTACCGAAAACAGGTAGAATTTGCTATTGGTCATGGTGTCAGTGTCCATGCAAAAACAGCTTCAGGAACTACAGAACGTGCTGTAGAATTATCAATTTCCGTTATTCCTGCGTATGAAGTTCCTAAAACTTCTCCTCCCCAAGTAGATGAAATTCCCGAATTAGCAGGTTTGGTTTTAGATATGCAAGAATTATCTACCACTGCAACTGTTGATTTTGCTAATAAAATTAGTCCTTTAATTACAGCTTATCAAAGTTGGATTAATAACCAAAAACAACGCATATCAGACCCCGCAGCAGGATTAACAGACTATGAAAATGAAGCGAAAACTGCTATTCAAAACTGTGAACAAACTTTAAATAGAATTAGGGAAGGTTTGACATTGCTAGAAAGTGATGAAAAAGCAGCAGACGCTTTTAGATTTATGAATCAAGCAATGTATTTACAGAGGATTCATTCTATTTATTCAGAACAAATTCGTCAAGGTAAAACCGCAGATTTTCAACAAATTTCCCTTTCTCAACCCCGATGGTTTCCCTTTCAATTAGCATTTATTTTACTCAATTTACCCAGTATTAATAATTTACATCACCCTGATAGAAGTCATCCCCAAAATGCGATCGCAGATTTACTTTGGTTTCCCACAGGTGGGGGTAAAACGGAAGCATATTTAGGTTTAACTGCTTATACTCTGGGTTTACGCAGATTACAAGGTAATATTGCGGGACGTTCTGGGGAATATGGGGTTGCTGTTCTCATGCGCTACACTCTGCGATTATTGACCTTACAACAATTTCAACGCGCTACCACTTTGATTTGTGCTTGTGAATCTATCCGTAGAAAAGATGAAAGTAAATGGGGTAAAGAACCTTTTAGAATTGGTTTATGGGTAGGTCAACGTACAACTCCCAACCATACCAATCAAAGCGAAGAATTTTGTAAACAAGAACGGGGACAATATCAACAAAGCGGTAGCGGTTCACCCCATCAATTAACTAATTGTCCTTGGTGTGGTAGCAAAATTAACCCAGGTAAACATATAAAAGTTGAATCCGTCACTAAAGGAAGGGGACGGACTTTAATATACTGTGGTGATGACTTAGGACGGTGTTTATTTACAGAAAAACAATCTCAGGGTGAGGGTTTACCCATTCTGGTAGTTGATGAAGAAATATATCGTCGTTTACCGAGTTTACTAATTGCTACAGTGGATAAATTTGCCCAAATGCCCTGGAAAGGCGAAATACAGATGTTGTTTGGGCAAGTAGACAGCTATTGTCAGCGGCATGGCTTTCGGTCTTCTGATATAGAAAATACAAATTTACACCGTAAAACTATTAACTTACTTGCGTCCAAGACCATTCCCTGTAAACAGTTACGCCCACCAGATTTAATTATTCAAGATGAGTTACACCTGATTAGTGGATCTTTAGGTACATTAGTGGGACTTTATGAAACTGCTGTAGATGAATTAGCATCCTGGGAAGTAGACGGTAAAAAAGTACGCCCTAAAGTTGTGGCTTCTACGGCGACGATTCGCCAAGCAAAAAGTCAAATACATAACTTGTTTTTGCGGGATTTACAGGTATTTCCTCCCCAGTGTTTGGATGTGGAAGATAACTTTTTTTCCCGTCAACGTCCACCCAGTGAAATTAACCCCGGTAGACGTTATTTGGGAATTTGTGCCACAGGACGCAGATTAAAAGCGGTATTAATTAGAGTATATGTAGCGATTTTATCAGCTTCTCAATTTTTGTATGAAAATCAAGGATATGGCGATCGCGCTGATCCTTGGATGACCTTAGTAGGTTATTTTAATTCCATGCGAGAACTAGGGGGAATGCGGAGATTAGTAGATGATGATGTGCGTATTCGGTTAGGAAAAATGGATCGTCGGGGACTAGCAAAAAGACTGAGAATAAACTTAGAAGAACTGACATCACGCAGAGACTCTACAGAAATTCCCGTCATATTAGACAGACTAGAAACAACCTTTGATCCGCAAAAAGATGCCGAAATTAAAGCCAAGCGAAACGCAAAAGGGAACGCAAAACAAACAATTAATCAAATAGAACCATTAGATGTTCTCCTAGCTACTAACATGATTTCCGTAGGTGTGGACGTAAAACGCTTAGGGATCATGGCAGTAACAGGACAACCAAAAAACACCGCCGAGTATATTCAAGCTACCAGCTGAGTAGGGCGGACATATCCAGGTTTAGTATTAACAGTGTATAATTGGGCGCGTCCTAGAGACTTATCCCATTATGAAAGATGTAAACATTACCACGCCACCTTTTACCAGCACGTAGAAGCCTTATCATTAACACCTTTTGCCCCCCGTGCCATTGATAGAGGTTTATCAGCATTATTTGTAGCGTTAGTGAGGTTAGCAGGTAAAGAATTTAACGGTAATGACCAAGCGGGAAGAATAGAACGCCACCATCCTTATATTAAAGCTGCCATTGATGCAATTTGCGATCGCGCCGGATTAGTAGGAGATGCTGAAACCCAGAAAATGGTCAAACAAGCACTAGAAGCCAAACTAGATATTTGGTTAAGCAAAGCCCAAAACCTACAAGGTGGAGGCATTCTCAAATACCAAATAGAACAGAAGGACGGTTTAACCATAGAACTATTAAAATCAGCAGGTCGAGAAAACTGGCAAGACTTTACTTGTTTAAATTCCCTACGCAACGTAGAACCAACCGTAGGATTAATTTTACAGGACCAAGTACCCAACGACGACATTAACCGCCTTCCTGAAAAAATGATTAAACAGAATCAGAATTAGTAAACACCAAAAAATCCCCTACTTCTGTCTTTATTTTATTCAGAATATGAGCAATTAATCATAGAAGTCGGGGATCTTATGCTTCCCAATTACCAACTGTCAACTGTCACCTGTCAACTGTCAATTCCCAAAATGTATAAATACAAAGTTGGCGAATTACGCCCCAGTCAAATATTATTTTCCTTTGGTGTTGGTGCTGTACTAGACCTACCCAACCTCTCAGTTATGGTTATGGGTTTAGAAGACTGGAACACTCAAAATTCAATTGAATTAAATGAACCCAGACTTTTAGCTGCTGTGCGTAAAGAATTAGGTTCACAAGTCAAAAAACTGCTTTCACCTCCCACACCTCCAGAAAATATTACATCATCCAGTCCCTTTGATGAAGTCAACAGAATAGGAATCCCAGTTGCACCTTTTCCTAGTTGGATGGTTTGCCCCAAATGTCATTTACTTGCACCTCTAAAATCAGAACTTTTTCAATTAAAAGATAATCCTTACCGACCAGATCAAACTAAATATGTTCATAAAAATTGTCCTAAAAGTAAAGTAGACTTGAGCCGTAAAAATCCTCAATGGATCCCCGCCAGTGAGGTAAAAGGCGAAGGTATTTTTATGCAATTTAACGAAGAAAAACTGAGTCAATGGGAACAAAATCAACTATTACAAGATTATCAAACTCAAGCTTTTGAAGCTCATAAACAGTGGTGTAAAATTCGTTCTCTCGACCCAGTAAAAATCACATTCCCTGGAGTTCGTTATATTTTATTACATTCCTTTGCCCATGCCCTGATGCGACAAATGTCCATAGAATGTGGCTATAATGCGGCTAGTTTAAAAGAAAGAATTTACTCCAAACGTCCTCAAGAAGAAGGCGGTCCAATGGCAGGTATATTAATCTATACTGCCGCACCTGATAGCGAAGGAACTTTAGGAGGTTTAGTCAGTTTAGGAGAACCAAAAAAGCTGGGTTATCATATTGATCAAGCTTTAGAACAAATGCAGTTGTGTACTTCTGATCCTTTGTGTGCAGAACACACACCTTTTCAGGGAACAACTTCTTTACATTGGGCTGCTTGTCATGCTTGTTTATTCAGCCCAGAAACCTCCTGCGAACGGGGAAATAAATATTTAGACCGTGCAGTTTTAGTTCCTACGGTAATAGGTGGAGATTTGGCATTTTTTCCAGAGGTAAAGTGAAGCATATTGAATGTTTAATTCAGCAAGGCATTTTCATACCTTGGCACTAATACGAATTCTCAAAGATAAGTAGGGGTTACTGAATAAATTGCTGAATAAATCTGGTCAATGCGTAATTCCTACCTAAAATTATCAATTATCAATTATTGAATGGCGTAATAGTATATTCTTTATTTGGTGGACGCAAGGAAAGTAAATCTTGGGGTGAAGCTAAAAGTTGGATTTTGGCTTCTACAATCTCCCGTTGTGGGTTGAGAATAAATAACCATAAAACATTAACACTACACCAAGAAGTGTGTGCTTTACCTGTAACTTGAATTTGGATTTTTTGATCTGCTAAATTTTCAATAATTCCTTGGTGGGGTTCGGCTTTAATGTCTTGCGCTTCTTGAAAAAGATAGGAAGCGATCGCCTCTCTTCCTGCAACAGCAGACTCTAATGGTGGATACATCAAACCATCTTCAGTAAATAATGCCGCAGTATTTGTAAAATCACCTGCGTTTAAAGTGGTAAAATAAGTTAATAGTGTTGGTTCTGTAATTCCTTCAATAGTGATATTCATATTAATTAGGTAACAGGTAACAGGTGACAGGTGACAGTAAAAGAGGGAGGGAATAGGTAAACTGCTAATATAAATAAATTATTCCCAAGTAATTACCTGGGAATAAAAATTGAAAAAGACATTGAGGTTGGGAGAATATCAGCAATTAGTCAGCTAAAGGATCAACACCCATTTCTGTAACTACTTTGCGGAAAACTGTAATTTGCTGACCAAAATCTAATTCTTTGAGAGTTTGTAAAACTTGTGCGCCATCACGAGAAATCTGATAACCTGGTGGTACTGGTACTACAAAACCTTTTGCCATTAATTCTGCTAATTCGTACCAGAAAGCTAACTTAGTGTTAGCACTGAAAATACCGTAAGAACGAGAAACTTGAGTATTTTTTTGACCAGCTAAATCACGCATCGCTTCCAACTGCTCTGCATGAGACATTTTTTTAATTTGATTCAACAAACCTTCTGCCAATTGTAATCTAGCTGCACCTGTAGCGGCGGGGGTAATGGATTTACCCATTTCTGTGTATGCGTACCACAACACTGCTAGTTGGTCATCAACGCTGAGGGCTTTAAATACAGCAATGGTTGAAGAGACAGCATCAATTGTTTGGTTGCTGTAGTTAAAAGTACCAGAAAAGCGGGTTGAAGCTGAATCAGAAGTGAAAGTCATTATATTCACCACAGTTTATTAACTAAATTTGTTGTTAATCAGTGGGAGGTGGGCATCACTCTGGGTTGCTTGACCTCTTGTCAACTATTTTGCATTATTTCTTAACAAAATGCAAATAAAATTTACAAATCATAGAGTTAAGGAGATCAAATGAAAATATTTACGATATTGTGTATAATCTCAAAGTTGTTTTTCTGATTACTCCTACTATTCCTTTGTGTACTTTGCGTACTTTGCGGTTCATTAACACAAAAACTTGGCAACTACACCAGGAAGGAGTGTAAACATGAACGAGTGTGCCTTAACTAGCAGCGTCATCAAAGAGAAAGCCCAAGAGATAGGCTTTCACAAGGTGGGTATTGCTGCGGTGGAAGGGGTAGACGCTACAGAAGTTCAAAAGTTGCAAGCATGGATGGAGATGGGTTATCACGCTGATATGGAATGGATGGGAAACCCAAAACGTCAGGATATTCGGTTAGTGATGCCAGAAGTGCGATCGCTGATTTGTGTGGCGTTAAATTATTACACACCCCATCAACATCCAGAAGGGAAAGAATACGGGAAAATTTCCCGTTATGGCTGGGGAAGGGATTATCATAAGGTACTGCACAAGAAACTAAAACAACTGGCTACCTGGTTAGAATCACAGGGTGAAGGTATAAAAGCCAGATATTACGCAGACACAGGACCAGTACAAGATAAAGTTTGGGCGCAAAAAGCTGGTATTGGTTGGATTGCCAAAAATGCTAATGTCATTACTAGAGAATATGGATCTTGGGTATTTTTAGGAGAAATATTAACTAATATCGAGTTAGAGAGCGATCGCCCTGCTACCCAACATTGCGGTACTTGTACAAGATGTATCCAAGCTTGTCCTACTGCTGCGATTACTCAACCCTTTGTAGTCGATGCTAACAGGTGCATTGCCTATCACACTATTGAAAATCGAGCAGAAATATTACCAGAAAATATTAAAACCAACTTGCACGGATGGGTTGCCGGTTGTGATATTTGTCAAGATGTATGTCCGTGGAATCAGCGTTTTGCTCAAATTACTGATGTTACAGATTTTCAACCATATCCTGAAAATTTAGCACCCAAGCTGGTAGAATTAGCGCAAATCACAGATGAGGAGTGGGATAGACGATTTACAGCATCAGCTTTGCGACGCATTAAACCCGAAATGTTACGAAGAAATGCCCGTGCTAATCTTGACTCATCTAAACTAAAAAATGACTCAAAAAGTAATAATCTTTGATTTTGATGGCACAATTGCAGATACAGTAGATGCTCTTGTAACTATTGCCAATCGTTTAGCTGTAGAGTTTGGTTATATACAAATCTCTGCTAATGAACTGACTGTATTAAGGAATTTAACCGCTAGAGAAATTATTAAATATTCAGGTGTTTCTTTGTTAAGAATACCTTTTTTAGTAAAAAAAGTGAAAGGTGAATTAAAAACCAAAATCAAAGATTTAGAATCTATACCAGGAATTAAAGAAGCACTTATAGAACTCAAAAATCATGGATATAGATTGGGAATTATCACTTCTAATTCTCAAGAAAACGTGAGTGAATTTCTCAAATGCCATCATTTAGATGATTTATTTGAATTTATTCACTCAGGAGTAACAATTTTTGGGAAAACAACTATAATTAATAATGTATTAAGACAAAAGCAAATTAAACCACAGATTGCAATTTATGTGGGAGATGAAACCAGAGATGTAGAAGCAGCCAAAAAAGCTAATATTAAAGTAGTTGCTGTTACTTGGGGTTTTAATTCTCCTGAAGCACTAGCTAAGGAAAATCCTGATTTTCTAATTAATCATCCTAGTGAACTATTAGAAGTAATCAAAAATTGCTAAGAGGTTGTTTGAAAACTTGAGAATCTATTGAGTCTCAAGGAACAATGACAGTGGATGTCAAACGCAATCCTACTTGGCCTTACCAACTTTTATCAGTAAAAATATTCAATTTACAATATATAGCATTTACCAAGCTAGTGAGGTACAGAGTTTTTTATCTTAGGGAATTGGGAATTGGGAACAGTAAATAAATTAGGGTGTACCTCATGAGACTGGGAAACGCTATATAGCTGATATTTGACGGCTGAATGCTTACAAAATCTACAATCTAAAATCTAAAATCTAAAATCTAAAATGATTATGAGAGCAAGAATTGAAAATAATGTTTTATTTATTCACCATGAGGATGTCCCGGAATTTAAAAAAGGTGGTTCGGTGGTGAGAAATTCTTATTTTTGGGCTTTACGTTCTATTGCTGGTCATGCTAGACGTGATCAAGATTGGGAATATGAATCTGAGGTATGGTTAGCATTAGCGCGGATGTTAATGTCTTTTACTGAGTCGGGATATTTGGGATATAGAGAAACTATTTTAGAGTTTCCTTTATCCCAAGGTGAGATTCCTAGTATTTTACGGGATGTGGGAACTTGGGAATAATTTTTTATGGATGGTTTTCTAAATTTGCTGATAACTGATAGCTGTTAGGAAATAGGTTCAAAAACCATTTGGGGTATTAATATTTGATCTTGGATTTTACCAACTCCTAAAAAGCGGTTTTCTTGTTCATAAACTCTGACTAAATCTGAAACGTCAAGATTTACAGGAACTTTTTGACCTTGACACCATTTTTTGGCTAATGTGTCTGGTAGGTTTACGGGTGATAGTTGTTGTAATGCTGCATCTGAGGGGATGGTTTGAAATGTGCCGGTTTGCAGTTGGGTTTCTAAGTCTGTTAAGGTAAGACTATCTTGTAAGTAAAATCCGCTGCTTTCGGTTCTGGTTAAGGCGGCGAGGGTTGCACCTGTGTTTAAAATTATGCCTAAGTCACGGGCGATCGCTCTAATATATGTTCCTGCACCACAGGCGATCGCCAGATCCAATTCCGGGAAATCACTATTACGCCAGTCTAAAATCTCTATTTTTAATACTTCTACCGTTCTCACTGGTGCTTGTACAATTTCCCCTTGACGTGCTAAATCATACAGGCGTTTACCCTCTACTTGAATAGCGCTATAACTAGGGGGAATTTGCTCAATTTGACCGATAAATTGGGGTATTTCGGTTTCTATGGCGGTTAAATTTAAGCCAGGACAAGGTTGAGAGGTGATAACTTCCCCTTGCAAATCATCAGTAGTAGTACGCACACCAAAGCGGACAGTGGCTTTATAAGCTTTTTCACCGGGTAAATATTGTAATAATCTGGTGGCTTTACCCAAAGCGATGGGTAAAACTCCTGTAGCTGCTGGATCTAAAGTTCCTGCGTGTCCCACTCGTTTTAAACGCAACAGTTTTCTGACTCGTGCTACGCAGTCATGGGAGGTCCAGTCATAAGGTTTGTTTAAATTGATAAAACCCTGCACAAATAATTCGTAATTGTTAATTAGAAATAGAGCCTACGGAACGCTGGCGCGAACGTAATTAATTATATAGCATTTTCTATTTAATTACAGTGTAGGAATCAAGAGTTAAACAAACAACATCACTAAAAAATCAACAAATGTAGTAGGGAGACACCAATATTTAATATCCAAAATCCCCATCTGACTATAGTTAAAGAGAGTTTTTTTTTGGGTATAGCTGGTTGATTATTATGCTCTAATATTGGTGCTAACTGTGGACTTTTCAGATATTTTACGAGATTCAAACCTAAAGATTGACTGGAAATAGTTTGAGCATAACCAGCGTTGAGGTAGGGAAGATATTGTGGTTTTTGATATACAAAAGTTTGGAAAAAAGGCAAACTTAAAGAATTGATGTAAGTACGCGCTTGAGAAGCATTACCAACCATGTCTGGGGGTAATGCTATTTGTTGACTTCCAGGGTTACTATTACCAATGCTAGAAAAATGAGTTGCACCAACAAGCATAACAAGATATTTGTGGGGATTAGTTAACCAAGAAAAAGGTAGGATTTGTTCATATAAAGCTGGTGCTACAGTATCTTCACTGCTACCAATAAACATCACAGGAGTTTGCATTTGATTTAAACCAGATTCACCAAATATAGAACTGGTGATGGGGTTAACAGCTATCGCGGCTTTTATTCTCTGATCTCGTAAATTAATATTCTCTTGTTGTGTAGATTTATTTTGCAATTCCAAAGCGCGACATTGCAACAATAAAGACATATTCCAGGTATCTTGTAGCGCATCTGGTTGACAATCTTGTTGTAGTTGTTGAAAATTGATTTTTGCCCCGGCTAAAGCTAATGCAGTATAACCACCAAAAGACTGACCAAATATTCCCACTTGTTGCAGATTTAATTTACCTTTAAATTCACCATCAGACTGGTTAGTTTTTTCTAGTTGATCTAATATATATTTTATATCTAAAGGTCTATTGATAAATTCATTTGCTTCTTGTAATTTCCTCTTATTTCTATTGTTGAAAAATAGATGAGGATGATTAGGAACGACAACGGCAAATCCATGAGAAGCTAAGTGTTTGGCTAAATAACGAAAGTTACTGCTATCTAAACCCAAGCCGTGAGAAATCACAATTACTGGTGTGGTATTTTGAAGATTGGGAATATAAATATCCGTTAATAAATGTCGTTCTCTGGTGAGATCAAAAAATTCCAGCGTAGATTTTTTAAATGTAAAAATACCAGGATTTTGTAAATTCGCTAAGAAGGATAAATTTTTCTTGGGGATAGTAGCAGCTTCTATTTTTGATTGTTGTTGAAGTATGGCGATCGCTTGCTGAGTTTCATTAATTATATTTTCTATTTCAGCAGCTATTTCCAAGCTATCAGCCAAGTTAAGACGAATACTACTACTAGGATAATTTCGTAATAAATTTAATAACGTTAATCCTTCTGGTTGCCCAGATGCTGAAATAATTGCAGTGCGTAAATCCTCAATTTCTGATTCATTTTCAGGAGATTTAGATGTAATTAGTTTAGCCAAACGTTGCACTATAAATTCACCTTGCTGTGTGTGGAGAAATTGTGATGCAACTGCGGGAGTAATTTTGACATTCCTGAGTAAAATTTGGCGTAATTCTTGCAGTTTATCAGATGAAATATATTGTTGATAAACCGCTATTTTATCATCAATTATTCCCGTTTTTGTATAGGTTTCTAAACTCATCACGGGAATGGTAATTTCTAGGACAGAATAAGAAACATAAATTTTCTCGGCTGCCATCACAGAATTACTTATTCCAAATGTCGGCAGCAAAATTGACAGCACCAGCAATAAGGATTTTTTTTTCAAGCTGCTGAAAAAATTACCAAATAAACTATTCATCGCTCAAATTTTTCAGTGATATTGTTTAGCACGGCGTTAAATTTGGTAGTTATTCAAACACCCTGTAGATTAATTTATATACAATTGGTTGTCTATGTTTTCTGGATAGTTTTGAGCTTTTTTATCTGTTGACATAAAATTTACCTATTTAATGAACAGGGCAATATTTACCTGAATTTACTAGGTTATATTGATTTATATAGATATATATTCAGCTAGAATTTTAGTAAATCAAATAAACTCTTACCTCAGTATTTATGATGTAGCTTTGAAGCGCAAATCAATCTAAAAAATGTTTAATTTTTTATAAAAATTATGTTTTTTGTATTGCAGGATACTGCCAAATCAGATATTTTTGTTTTTGAGCAGTAACTCAACATTAAAAAAACCTCAGATTCAGATCACCGACTTCTTCAAGAAGTCAGGGATCTATCCACATATTATTTTACGTTTAATTATGTTGATCTATTTAGAGAAGAACTATTTGAAAAAACTTCGTAAATTCTGAATTTTCCAGTAAATTCTATTTTCCAGACTTACCCAAAGCGATCGCCACTGAACCAGAAACAACTAATAAAGCGCCAATAATTCCTATTAAGGTAATGTTTTCTGGGGGAATAAGCTGGGGAAAAATACCCGCTACCAACTCCACAGCTATTAAAGTGACTATGGGAGCTAAAGCTAAAACTGCACTGACTCTGGAAGCTTCCCAATGTTCTAAAGATTCAGCAAAAGAACCATAGGCAATTAAGGTATTTAAACCACAAAATAATAACATTGATAAATGCAAAATATCGAGAGTAAAAATTTTATTTATTTTCGTAAATGGCGTAAATAATAAAGCACATCCGCCATAAATAATTAGCATAATATGATAAGAAGATAAAGATTGTAATAGTTGCTTTTGTGCCAAGGCATAAATAGCCCAGGAAACAGCACCTAATACAAGTAATCCACTACCTACAAGATATTGTCCTTGGGCTGTAATTAAATTGGTAATTTGAGCTTTAAAAAATAACAAAAACCCTAAAGTTAAGACACTAACACCAAACCATTGCCATAATGTATAACGTTCTCTAAAAATAACTAAACCCCCAAAACCTAATAACACAGTAGATAACTGAATTATCACTTCCGCATTAGCAGCAGTTGTTAATGCTAAACCTTGCATGAAGAGAAGATAATTTCCTCCCAAAAATATTGTCGCTATTGCTAATAATTTTCCCGAACTAGAGCGTAATTGTTCTACTGTTGGCAATTTTTTTTGTACAGATAAATAAATTGCCAGCAATATAAACGACATCAAAAACCGAAACCAAATAACGGTGTAGACATCTAAAACTTGTAGTGTTACCTTTAAGGCAATTGGTAAAATTCCCCATAAAAAAACTGTGAGTAACGATAAACTTAGTCCTAAACGCCAGCGGCCAGAAGTTTGATGTATCATATTAATTTCATGGGATTATTTATCATATATTTTAGGTTTGGGAATGGGGAATAGGAAAAAAGTGATTATGAGTCATTAACCCGTGATGATATCATTTTTTTAAAAGAATACAAGGGGAGCATCCCAAATGTGTAAATTTATTTTTATCTAACGACATAACAATGATCCAAGGGTCTGATATGATTGAACCGCAAAGGGCGCAAAGGACACAAAGATAAGAGAGTTAAGCGAGAGTTTTTGGTGTGGGTGCGTTTATTTTGGCAAAATTGGTATGCTCCCAATACAAGTTAGATCACTAGCAGATTCAGGATTGAAGAATAGATAATTATTTCCTGCCATTGATTATGTGATACGGGTATATTTCAACATGATTCATCATTAGTAATTAATAGTTCATAATTTAAAACATCATTTACAAGGGTTGGATTCCTTGTACTGCTGTCAGAGGACTGGTTTCAAGTAGATTTTAAATCATTATTTGTCACCTAATTATGAATTATTGATTATCAATTATGAAGTTTTCATATTACCCCTTTAACATTTCTAACAACTGTGCCTCATTTAACTGTTTAATTCCTAAAGATTGGGCTTTTTCTAATTTAGATCCTGCATCAGCACCTACAACTAAAAAATCTGTTTTTTTACTCACAGAGTCAGTGACTTTACCACCAGCTTTTTGAATTAATGCTTTTGCTTCATCCCGTTTTAAATTAGGTAAAGTACCTGTAACTACAAAGGTTTTACCTGCAATATTGGGATTAGTTTCATTTGTTGTTTTCGGTGTTTCGGTGTTAGCTAATTGTAACCCAATGGCTTGAAGACGAGAAATTAAAGTTTGATTTGCACTGATGCGAAACCACTGAGAAACTGATTGGGCAATTTCTGCACCGATACCATAAACACCTTCTATATCAGATTGTTTTGCAGCGGCTAATTTTTCCACTGTGGTAAATTTCTCGGTTAATAATTGGGCGTTGACGCTACCTACGTGACGAATACCTAAACCGTATAATACCCTGGACCAAGGTTGATTTTTGGATTGGGCGATCGCACTGATTAATTTTTGCGCTGACTTTTTACCCATCCTTTCTAATGCACATAACTTGTCTTCTGTCAAGTCGTATAAATCGCTAACAGAATAGATTAAACCTTTATCTACCAGTTGATGTACCAGTTTTTCACCCATTCCTTTAATATCTAAAGCATCCCGACTTACCCAATGTTCAATCTCTCCTTTGAGAATGGCAGGACAGGAAGCATTTACACATCTAGTAACAGCTTCACCTGATTCTCGCACCACCGGTTGATCACATACGGGACAATGGGTAGGCATAATAAAAGGTTCGGTATCTGCGGGGCGTAGTTCTTTTATTACCCGTACTACCTCCGGTATAATTTCCCCAGCTTTGCGAACAATGACGGTATCACCAATGCGGATATCTAATTGGGCAATGCGATCGCTATTATGTAATGTAGCACGAGAAACAGTAGTACCTGCTAATTGTACTGGGCGCATTTCCGCTAACGGTGTTAATGCTCCCGTTCTGCCTACATTGACAGTAATATTTTCTACACGGGTAGGGGCTTCTTCCGCTGCATATTTGAGAGCGATCGCCCAGCGGGGAAACTTCTGTGTAAACCCTAGTTGTTCTTGCAGCTTAAAAGCATTCAATTTTACCACCACCCCATCCGTCATATAGGGTGAATTGAGCCGTTCTGTGTCCCAATATTGGTAATATTCCGCAACTTCACTGAGAGAATGACAGAGTTTATGATTAGTATCAACGCGAAAACCTAACTTTTGCAACAATTCCAAAGCTTCCCATTGGGTATTAGCAATACTGGCATCATCCAAACCGGGAATATGCAAAGTATAAGCAAAGAAATCTAATTGACGTTGGGCAACAATACGCGGATCTAACTGTCTCAACGTACCAGCTACAGCATTACGCGGATTAGCAAATAACTGTTCACCTGCTTTTTGCCTTTTCTCATTAATTTGCTTAAACACCTCCAAAGGTAAAAATACCTCTCCCCGTACTTCCACCTTTTCAATTTCTGCCAAACCGTCAAAATTCAAACGCAAGGGAATAGAGCGAATAGTCCGCACATTTTGGGTAATATCTTCACCCATCACCCCATCACCCCTAGTTGCACCTCTTACCAGAATACCATTTTGGTAAGTCAACGCCAAAGCCGCACCATCAATTTTCAATTCTGCTACATAGTCCACTTCTCCCAGGGAATACTGAGAAGGCAAGTGTCGCTGCCAACGTTGATCCCAATTTTGCAACTCTTCAACATTAAAAGCATTTTCCAAACTATACAGAGGTATATTATGCCGTACTGATGTAAAATGAGTTGTTGGTCGTTCACCCACACGCTGAGTAGGACTATCAGGAGTGATTAATTCTGGATATTTCGTTTCTAATTCCTGTAATTCTCGATACAGTCTGTCATAAACCGGATCTTCCATTATTGGTGCATCGAGTACATAGTAAGCATAGCTGGCTTGTTGTAATAAACGTCGCAATTCTTCTACACGTTTAGCTTCAGGGTGGGTTTGGATCATAAAACTCATAGCAAAATATCTAGTAAATAATTAATAATTATCCGATACAAAAAAGCTAACTAATGTTAACAAAAGTCGGCTTTTTCTTCCTGTTTCATCAGTTCGACTACGCTCACTGAACTCCTAGCAGTGTCGGCACTATCTAGTCCACAGGCTAACACGGTCAATCTGACCGCTTCTCTTTTTAAGTTGATAGCAGCGTTTAAATCTCTGTCAATCTCAAAGCCACAGCTATCACATTTAAACACTCTTTGAGATAATGACAGTGATGATTTTTTCTCACCACAATTTGAGCAGGTCTTACTACTGGGATAAAATCTATCCACAATTACTAACTGACTGCCATACAGTTGTGTTTTGTATTCTAGCTGTCTTCTAAATTCATAAAAGCCCATATCTGATATAGCTTTTGATAACTTCCCATTTGCTAACATCCCCGATACATTCAAATCTTCTATGCCTATCACTGCGTGGTTTTTGCTGATATAGGTGGTGATTTTGTGTAATGTATCTTTTCTAATGTTAGCTATTTTTTGGTGTAATCTCGCTATTTTGATTTGTGCTTTCCTATAGTTATTTGAACCAATTTTTTTATGACGGTTCAAATATTGCATTCTTGCTAGTTTCTTCTCATACTTTTTATAGCTTTTTACTCCATCATAGATTTCTCCTGTTGATAGTGTCGCTAGATGATTTATTCCTAAGTCAACTCCTACAAACTCTTGATTTTTGGGTTTTTCGTTGGTTATCACCTCCAGTTTCCAAGAGATAAACCATTTATCAGCCTGTTTGCTGATGGTGACAGATTTAGGTTTATATCCAGTCGGGAGAATTTCATAAGTTTTCAGCCAACCAATGACAGGAACTTTGATTTTTCTATAGTCAATATGAATTGCACCATCTAAGGTAAAAGAATCATGTTTACCTTTTTTCTTAAACTTAGGAAATCCTTTACTTTTTTTAAAGAAGGATTTAAAGGTATCTGACAAATATCTTAATGCGTATTGAGGGGCGCATTTGGATACTTCATAATACCAAGGATGGATAGATTTAATGGCTGCTACTAACCATTTATGTAAATCTATGGCTGTGGGAAATTTGATTTGGTCTTGAGGAGTCAGTTTGTTATGTATGATAACCTGCTGACAAAGTGCTAAACCTTGATTCCAAGCGTGTCTAGCTACTCCTGCGTGTTGCGCTAGTAGTAGTCGTTGTTGCTTGTTGACTTTGAGTTCGGTCTTGAATCCTAGTAGCATACAGTGATTTTACTGTGATTCTGTCATCAAGAGCAGATGAGTGGAAATTTTGGGTAAATGTGAGTATTTGTTATTATTAGTTAGGAAAACAGTAACTAGCTACTATCCCTATTCATTGAAAATAATAAACACTATCTTATGGACAATTTTAGAGATTCCACATTCACAAATCAAGTACCTATTATTATAGCTCATCGTGGTGCAAGTGGATACCGCCCCGAACATACATTAGCAGCATATCAATTAGCAATTGAATTAGGTGCTGATTATATTGAACCAGATTTAGTGATTACCAAAGATGGAGTTTTAATTGCACGTCATGAAAATGAAATATCAGCAACTACAGATATTGCTGAACATCCTGAATTTGCTCATTTGCGAACTACGAAAATCATTGATGGGGAAATTATAACAGGTTGGTTTACCGAAGATTTTACCTTAGCAGAAATCAAAACATTAAGAGCGCAAGAACGCATTCCGCAACTACGTTCTTTTAACACAACATACAATGGAATTTACACAATTCCTACCCTAGAAGAAATCATTGATTTAGCTGAAAAGAAAAGTATAGAAAAAAATCGCAAAATTGGGATTTACCCAGAAACAAAACATCCAACTTACTTTCAATCAATTGATCTAGAATTAGAAACACCCTTATTAACAGCTTTAGAAAAAACTCATGTACCAGTATTTATTCAATCATTTGAAGTTAGTAACCTGAAAACATTAGCCAAAAAAACAAATATACCTTTAGTACAATTAATCAACGACTCAGGTAAACCCTATGATTTTGTTATGAGTGATAATCCCCGCACCTATCAACACATGAGCAAACCAGCAGGATTAAGAAAAATCGCTGAATATGCACAAGCAATAGGAGTCAATAAAAACTTAATAATTCCCAGAGATAGTCAAGGGAAATTAATATCACCCACATCCTTAGTTAACCATGCCCATAAAGAAAATTTATTAGTTCATGCTTGGACATTCCGCAATGAAAATTACTTCTTACCTTTAGATTTTCAAGATAATCCTCAAGAGGAATATAAACTATTTTTTGAATTAGGGATAGATGGAGTATTTAGTGACTTTATAGATACTGCTGTAAATGCACGAGCAGCAATGTTTTAGAAATTTACTTAGTTTTTGCAAATGTTTTTACAAATTAAGTTAAAATACATATTTAGGAGTTGCTATAAACAATATGAATAACTTACCATTAACTCGGTTAAGTGAAGTTGCAAAACTATTTTTTAAACTAGGTGTGATTGGTTTTGGGGGTCCAGTTGCCCATATTGCCATGATAGAAGATGAAGTTGTAAAACGTCGTCAGTGGTTAACACAGGATCATTTTTTAGACTTGTTGGGTGCAACTAATTTAATTCCTGGTCCAAATTCCACGGAAATGGCCATTCACATTGGTTATATTTACGCTGGATGGTTAGGGTTAATTGTTGCGGGTGTTTGTTTTATTTTACCTGCGGTTTTAATTACAGGTTTATTAGCTTGGGTTTATGTTAATTATGGGACTTTACCCGAATTTTCACCCTTACTTTATGGAATAAAACCTGCGGTTTTAGGGATTATCTTTAATGCCCTTTGGAGGTTGGCGAAAAAATCAGTAAAAACCCAAAAATTACTAATAATTGCGGTTGCAGTTGGTTTAATTAATTGGTTGGGTAATATTAATGAAGTTATTGCTTTATTAATAGGTGGAATTTTGGGAATGATTTGGTTACATAAAAGTAATCAAAACAATCATCAAAACAGTAATCAAACTAATTTAATAATTACTGCTTTTACTCTGGCTACAACCTTGCCAAAAATAACTATAACTCCCGTTGTTCCTTTGTGGAAATTGGGTTTATTTTTCCTCAAAGTTGGTAGTGTGTTGTTTGGTGGTGGTTATTTGTTAATAGCATTTTTGCAAGGTGGGTTAGTAGATGAATATCAATGGTTAACACAAAAACAATTATTAGATGCTGTTGCAATTGGTCAATTTACGCCTGGTCCTGTGCTTTCTACTGCTACATTTATCGGATATATAATTTCCGGTTTACCTGGTGCAGTTGTGGCAACGGCGGGAATTTTTCTTCCTTCATTTTTATTTGTTGCTATTTTAAATCCTCTCATTCCTAAATTACGTGCTTCATCTTGGACAAGGGCTTTTTTAGATGCGGTTAATGTTAGTGCTGTAGCTTTGATGGTAGTGACTACCTTAGAATTAGGAATCACAACTTTAACTTTTGAAAAAGTGCCTTATGTGGATTTTTTAGGATTAATTATTTTCTTAATTTCTGCGGTTTTAGCTATTCGTTATCAAATTAATGCTGCATGGTTAGTTTTAGGTGGTGGTTTAATTGGTTGGGGTGTTAAAATTTTAGGATATATCCAATAACAGATGGATAAATTTGCTTTAGTAATTTAACTATAAATATAGTTATTCAGTGATTGAAAAATGGTACAGTATTACGATAGCATAGCCCAAGAATATAAAAAATCCAAAGAGTTGCCGATTCGCCTATATATTGAAACATATACATATTTTAATATGCTTGGTGATTTAACAGAAAAATCAGTTCTTGACTTAGCTTGTGGAGAAGGATGGTATAGTAGACAGTTTAAAGAAAAAGGTGCTTCTCTGGTGGTTGGGGTTGATATTTCTGAAAAAATGGTAGAACTAGCAAGAAAACAAGAAAGCAAACAAAAACTTGATATTCAATATATTGTTGCTGATGTGCTAGAACTAGGAAAAATTGGAGATTTTGATCTAGTTGTTGCTTCTTATTTACTGAATTATGCCCAAACTAAAACACAATTATTAAAAATGTCACAAACCATATTTAATAATCTCAAAATAGGAGGGCGTTTTGTGACATTAAACAATAATAGTGAACAACCTCCAAGTTCTTATCTTAAAACTGAGAAATATGGATTTATTAAAACTATTTCCCAACCTCTGCAACCAGGAACAGCAATCAAGTATACATTTTTTGTAGATGGTCAGGAATTTAGTTTTGATAATTATTACATCAGCCAAGATACACATCAAAAAGTATTTGCAGATGTTGGTTTTAAAAATATTCGTTGGCAAAAACCGCTAGTTTCTGCTGAAGGTATAGCAGAATTTGGGCAAGAATTTTGGCAGGATTTTCTAGAGTGTATCCCTTTAATTGGGATTGAGTGTTGGAAATAGTTAGTAGGTAACATTTACATTTTCACTATTACCCAATTTTATCTCTCCTCTCTTGTAACTTCAACATAATTTCCGCGTGCATTTCACGGGTAATAGGATAGAAAAAAGTCAAAATTAAACCGAAAATTAAACAAATTGTGGGTACTGGTCCAACTATAATTCTAATAGCAGACAATGCGGAATCGGGTTGTATGGGTGTACCTTGTCCGGCTATAGTTTCCCTAAACCCAGAAACTTGTAAAGCATTACCGACTACAAATAAACCAAATGCTAAACCAAATTTTTGTAATAAGACCATAAAACCATAAAATACTCCTTCCCTTCTTTGTCCGGTTTGCAGTTCATCTAATTCTATAACATCGGGAATCATAGACCAAGGAATTAAATAAGCTGTGGAAACTCCACAACCAGCCATAACAGCCATAAAATACATTAAACCTATTTGATTTGATTGGAGAAAAAATAATCCCGCAGCAGCAATGATCCATAAAGTCATACCCAAAAAATAAACGATTTTTTTACCAAATCTTTTACTTAAATAACTCCAAACAAATAACATTAATAAAGCAGTTCCTTGAACAGCAATTAATACTGTAGGAACTTGAGAATCTTTGAGTTTCATACAGTAGATGACAAAATAGGGAATGACTGTAGCTGTAATTTGTACCCCTAACCAAGAAAAAAGATAAATGGCGATAACGAATAAAAAAGGTTTGTTACTGAAAGCAATTTTGATTTGTTCTATAAAAGGAATTTCTGCTGGTTGTTCTAATTGAATACGTTTAGCTTCAAAAGCAAGAATCCGCTTTCTTGTTCCATAGACGCACCAATATAAGGATAACACCGAAATCACAGTACATATTGCTGCTAACACTAAATATTGTTGTTGTGGTTCACGAATTACAGCAAATACAATTTGTGCGAAAATCAATGATAAAATACTGCCACCAATAGAAAACGTAAACCGAAAACTATTTAAACTCGTTCTTTCATCATAATCTTGACTTAATTCCGGTGTCATTGCTGTATAAGGCAAATTCACAATCGTAAAAAAAGCCTGAGACATGATCCCAATTGCCACATAATACCAAAACAATGGCCAAATATTATTACTTTGATTGGGGCTAAACTGTGGTACAATCCATTGTAAGAAAAAGAATAAACCAAAAGGAATTGCACCATAAAACATCCAAGGTAAACGACGACCCCAACGACGGGATTTAGTTTTATCTGTTAATACCCCCACAATCGGATCATTGACAGCATCCCAAATCTTACCAATCATCAAAATACTGCCAGCTAAACCCGCTGGAATACCAGCTACATTAGTAAAAAACAACAGTAAATAAAAGATGGCAATATTAGAAGTAATCGCTGGACCTAAATCTCCAGCACCATAAGCCAATTTAGTCTTCAAATCTAATTTTTCACTGTTCATAATTACTTACACTCATATTAAAATAGTTGGGATTTGCTTACAGTGCTAACTAAAAACTACTTCCCTAAGTCCTATGTCAGACCTTTACGTTTCCTGGTCAGATTATCACCATAAAATTGAACAATTAGCAGTTAAGATTTATCAATCAGGTTGGCAATTTAACCAAATAGTCTGTCTTGCTAGAGGAGGATTACGAGTAGGAGATATTCTCTCACGGATCTATGATCTACCGTTAGCAATTTTATCTACATCATCTTACAACGGTGCGGGTAAACAGGAAAGGGGCGGTTTGATAGTTTCCCCTCATTTAACCATGACTACTGAGCGTTTAGGTTCGCGGATTCTTTTGGTAGATGATTTAGTAGATTCGGGTATAACTCTAAAAGAAACTATTCCTTGGTTAAAAGAATATAGCCTGGTTGCGATTGAAGAAATCCGTACTGCGGTAATTTGGTATAAAGCTTGTTCTGCGATCGCCCCGGATTACTATGCTGATTATTTACCGGATAACCCTTGGATTCATCAACCTTTTGAGATGTATGAACATATAACCCCGGAGGAGTTGGCGGAAAAGCAAAATTTAGCAATTACATAATCAACACAACCGGATTTTAATATGTGCTAAGAAGTCAGGAGTCAGGAGTCAGAATATTTTTCATTTATCACCCTCAAACTCTTGATTTCTCAGGTTTTTGACTTTATTCATCAAGCCCTATTTATAAATAAATTTCATCTAAAATTTGTTCTAAAGTATAAGGACAAGATTCGGGGAAATCTATTTTAAATCTAGTTTTCTGCTTAACATATTTTAAAGCACTTCTATAAATTTTTTCTAATTCACTATTGAGATAATTTTGTAAATTATTGGTTAATAATCTCTCTATTTGGTTACGAAAACCAATAATTTCTGTTTGCCAATGATTACCATTTATTTCATTTTCTTCTGTCCAATAGTGTAATAATAAAAGATGTCTGATTATTTGTTCTAATAAACTAGCAACAGCATTTTTATCTCTTCTACCCAAAGCTTCTAACTCCTCAATTAAATTATTTAAGTCTAAATCTTGAAAGCGTTTTTCTTTGAGTAAAGTAATTGTTTCTTCTAACCATAAATTTTCATCTATTTCATATAAAGCTTGTAAATTTGTGTTAATGTTCATAATTTACCTCTTATTTGATGAATTAGTAACTATTTTGCTCCGGTTTTACATAATTATCTTTATTTTACCAAAATTCATGAATTGTTTATATTAATTTGCAGCCACTTATTTAAGTTTTTCTTTTTTTGTCACCATACAACTTTCCTAGAATGAGGTACAAAATTATCGGGAGCATCCCAATGAAAGAAAAAATAACCACAGCAACACTAAAAAATCTCTTAAACTCTCTTACCTTTGTGTCCTTTGCGCCCTTTGCGGTTCAATCATATTAACCCTTGGAGCATATTATTTCCATAGATAAAAATAAATTTACACATTTGGGATGCTCCCAAATTATCTGCGTTCATCTGCGTTCATCTGCGTTTCAATTTTGTCTGATAGCGAAGCGTGGCGTAGCCATATCAGGATGTCCAGGATTGCCTCCTACGGAGGAGCTACGCTAACAGGATTTACAGGATGTAGTTTACCAATTACCAATTACCAATTACCCATTACCTATCTTCAAAACAACCACAACCAAATCGGCAAAGTAACCAACAATACCATAACGCCCACTGCTAAAGTAGTCACAGCCAAATCACGATCTAAATCAAAGGTTTCCGCTAATACCACGGTAGCAAAAGCCGGAGGCATGGCCATTTGCAAAACTACTACCTGTGCTGCTTCTCCAGTTACACCAAAAAACCGTAAACTACTACCCAAAACCAAAGGTACTAATAGCATTTTGATAAAAATACTGATTGTTGCTGGTTTGAGTTTGTACCAAGAATCAAGCCGCGCCAACCTCATCCCAATTAAAATCAAGGATAGTGCTAAAGCTAACCAAGCTAATGTATTTAAGCTAAATTCTATCAGTGGCGGAATACTAACTTGGCGAAATAATAACCCAAAACCAAAACTCCACAGGGCAGGATTGATTAATATGGCTTTAGTCATTTGTTGATGATTTTGGGCGTTGTTGCTAAAACGGGCTGCTAGTAACACACCTAAACCATAAGCACCAAATAGAGTCCCTAATAAGTCGTAAAATAAAGCCCAGGCAAAGTATTCTTTGCCGACCATTGCTAAAGTGATAGGAAAGCCCAGATAACCTGTGTTACCTACCATTGAGGCTAGAATTAAACTACCTTGGGTTGACGCTGGGGGGTGAGAATTTGTCAAATAGGCTTGACCTTTGATCACCAACCAGGCTAAAAATGCTCCTAGTAAAATGGCCAAATAGGCGATCGCAGGAGCAATCCAAATCTGTCCTGATAAGTCGGTTTGCCGTAAAAAAGCAACAATACTGATCGGTACTCCTACCCAAAACAGAAATTGACCTAAACGAGTAGGAAATATGGCAGGTAATTTGCGTCCCAGGATAACTCCCACTAGGACTAATCCTACCAATTTGACGTATAGTTCTAAGAGATTTATCAAGATTTTGCAGAAAAATAGATATGTAAAATAATACTTATTATGTTGATTTTTTTAGTAAGACTTTGTGATTAAATATCAGCACTCAGCTAACAGCCCTTAGCAGTCAGCTATCAGCTTGGAAATCCTTTTGGTGTCAGGCTTTGTGATGTAAATTTGTACCTCATTTACGTCGAAACTGCTGTATTTACCAATCTAAAATCCAAAATCTAAAATCCAAAATCTAAAATCCAAAATCTCATATTAAACAGGAGTAGACTCTTGAAAAACGCTGGATTTCCAGGAAAACCCCAAAACTCATCACCATCACCTGGTGATGATATTCCAGCAGCTTTGCGCGATACTCCTGATAGTGAATCTCAGATGCGCGTACAACCGCTAGTTTTAGTGATTGGGGGAATAGTCGGATTTGTGGTGATGGCTGTAGGTAGTGGTTTTTTATTTTTTATTACAGCACCTAAAAATAATGCTGATTCTCAATCAACACCTGTTGTTTCTACACCTACACCAATAAAAACTCCAGCAGCTAACAATGATGTAGTGTTGGGACATTTGGCTTATCCTGAAGCACCAGAGTCAGAATTGTTACCAATTACAGCCGATGGACGGATTAGATTGCGACAAGCGGCCGCCCAAAGATTTCAAGCTATGACGCAAGCAGCACGCCGCGAGGGTGTAATTTTAGTACCTATTTCTGGTTTTCGTTCCGTGAAAGAACAGGAACAGTTATTTTTTACTATTGGCGCTCAACGTAATCAAACCCCCGCCGAAAGAGCAGCACTGAGCGCCCCTCCTGGTCATAGTGAACATCATACAGGCTATGCTGTAGATATAGGAGATGGAGCAGTACCAGCAACAAATTTACAAACTACTTTTGAAAATACCAAAGCCTATCAATGGTTAGCAGCTAACGCTGCTCGTTTTGGTTTTGAGTTGTCCTTTCCTCAAGATAATTCTCAAGGTGTGAGTTATGAACCTTGGCATTGGAGGTTTGTAGGCGATCGCCATAGTTTAGAAACTTTCTACAAAGCCAGAGATGTCAAACCAGTGCAGTAGGCAGGAGTTAGCAAGCAGGGGAAGCAGGGGAAGAAACGGGAGTGAATAACCCACCCAGTCACCAATCACCAGTCACTTGCTATAAATAGTATGTGATGGTTATTGCTAGGTTTTTATTTATGAATAATTCACTTTATGAACAGGATTTTGTTCTTTGGACAGAACAACAAGCAAAAACTATTCAAAATCAGGCTTTAGATGCCATTGACTGGGTGCATATTCAAGAGGAGATATCGGCCTTGGGGCGTAGTGAAAAACAAGCATTACAAAATCGCTTAGAAGTTTTACTAGAACATTTATTAAAACGGTGTTATGTAAATAGTGTTTATGATAATCGTGGTTGGGAATTAACCATTAAGGAACAGAGAAAGCAAATTCGACGTTTAGTAAAAGTCTCACCCAGTTTAAAAAACTATTTTACAGAAATTTTTTTAGAAACATGGGAAGATGCTTTATCAGATGTTCAAGATATCTATCCCAGTATTGCCTTTCCTGAAAACTGTCCTTTTGCCGAAGATATAGATAGTTTATTAACTGATGCTTTTTGGGAAAAATAAAATAAACTAATACCCAGATCCCTGACATCTGAGATCAATTCCTAAATTATTAATCCTAAATTATTAACACGATAATAAAAGAAGTCGGGGATCTTATCCTGTCACCTGTCACCTGTCACCTGTCACCTGTCACCTGTCACCTGTCACCTGTCACCTATTTCCTTATGTTCACAGATATAGAAAACCACTGGGCAAAAGCATCTATTCTGACTGCTGCGTCAAAAAATATCCTCAAAGGTTATCCAGATGGCACATTTCGCCCCGATGCACCTGTTACCCGTGCGGAATTTGCAGCCATTGTGTATACAGGTTTACCCAAAAATTCCTCATCTCGCCCAGCAATTAAATTTACAGATGTACCTGTTAATCATTGGGCGGTAAATGCGATCGCCTCAGCATATCAAACAGGTTATCTTTCAGGATATCCCAATCGTACCTTTAAACCTAATCAACCAATTCCCCGTGTACAAGCTTTAACAGCTTTAGTTTCCGGGTTAGGTTATCAAGTCACAGGAGATGCGATCGCCACCTTAAAAAAATATTACAATGATTTTGGACAAATTCCTAGTTATGCCATGAATGCGATCGCTGCTGCCACACAAAAACGCATCGTTGTTAACTACCCAGACATCCAACGTTTACAACCCAACATCAACGCCACCAGAGGCGAAATAGCAGCCTTTATTTGTCAAGTATTAGAAATTTCTACTGTACCTTACAAATATATTCCCGGTTTAGAATTATTTGTGATTCCCCCACAATTTGATACCGCCGATCCTTTTGTGGCAGAATTAGCAAGAGTACAGAAAGATAATCAATGGGGTTATATCGACAAAACCGGAAAATTTATCATTCCTCCAACACTAAAAGAAGCAAATACTTTTTCTGAAGGATTAGCATTATTTAGGAATCAGTAATTAGCTATCAGCTTTCAGCTTTCAGGTTGAAAATTATTGTTAGACGTTGAACATTTAACTTGCATACTATCTCAAATTAAAACTCTTGTGGGGTGGGCATCCTGCTCGCCCTGTTTATGCAAATTAAAGGTTTATCAACTTAGTAAATATATCTTGGAAAATCCAAAATCTCAAATTTTCCTCTCCTGACTCCTGACTCCTTATTTAAAACCTAAAATTGAACTATGGAAATTCGCGGTATTTGGATCACGGTTACAGACAGTAATGTATTAGACAAAAGAGAAAATATCCAAAAAGCAATGGAATTTCTCGCCAAAACAGGATTTAACGTTGTTTTTCCCGTTGTTTGGAATAACGGTTTAACCATCTATCGTAGTCAAGTAATGAAAAAACTAATAAACATAGAAATCAATCCTCGCTTTGACGGTGAAGATAAAAAGCGAGATCCTTTACAAGAAATAATTGAAGAAGCCAAAAAAGTTGACATTGCGGTTATTCCTTGGTTTGAATACGGTTTTATGAGTTCTCATGTAGCCAAGAGATCCAAATTTAACATTATTGCAAACGAAAAAGATTGGGTTGCTCGTGATATATTTAACAATGAGCTAGTTAAAAATGAATTTTGCTGGTTAAATTCCCTAGATATTCAAGTTCAAGAATTTATATTAAGTTTATTTTTAGAAGTTATCAAAAAATATGATATTGCTGGGATTCAAGGAGATGATCACTTCATTGCTTTACCCAGTGAAGGCGGTTATGATGCTAAAACTCTTGCACGTTATCAACAAGAATTTCAGCCTCAACCTCCAAACAACTTTAAAGATCCTGATTGGTTAAAATGGAGAGCAGATATTTTATCCCATTTTTTCAATCGTTTTCACAGAGAAATAATTAAAGTAAATCCCGATTTAATCATTTCCATGTCTCCAAGTGTTTTCCGTTGGGGTTATGAAAACTATTTACAAGATTCAGTCACCTGGGTTAACTGGCGATTAGTAGATTTAATTCATCCCCAAGTTTATAGAGAAGATATTAAAGCTTATCAATCGGAAATTACCCGAATTTCTCAATCACAATTTACCCAAGAACAACTATCACAACTAATTCCAGGTATTACTATTTATAGAAAAAAACCATATTATATGGTTAAACCAGAAGAATTAATTACAGTCATAGAAACTAACAGACAACTTGGTATTCAAGGGGAAATTTTATTTTTCTACGAAGGTTTAAAGCAAAATGATGAGCTTTTAGCTAAAACACTGCAATCTACTGTTTATTCTCAAGCGCCAGGAAAATTTGACATCAAAGAAATTAAAAGTAAAAATAGCATTTTTACCCAACAAAGACTAAATCCCTATAACTACATCAATCTATCTACTAATAAAGAAATTGATCCAGATCCCCAGTTCTCATTAAATTTATTTGATAAAATTGAGGCTTTTTCTCAAGGTATTGCCGCAGTCAGAATTGGTGAACAATGGGGTTACATTAATAAACAAGGTAAGTTGATAGGGCGCATTGAATATGATAGTGCTGCACCATTTTCCGAAGGATCAGCAGTAGTCAAACTTAAAGATAAATACGGTTTTATTGATATGAATGGCAACCGTATTACAGATATCAAATTTGATGACGCAAGATCCTTTTCTGAAAACATGGCAGCCGTCAAAGTGGGGAATTTTTGGGGATATGTAGCCAAAACAATTGATCAAAAAGGACAATTTACAATTCCTGCAAAATTTGTAGAAGCCAAATCATTTTCTCACAATCTAGCAGCAGTCAAAATACCAGAAACGAATAAATGGGGATATATTGATAATAGTAATAGAACTATCATTTCCTTTAATTTTGATGATGCCGATAGTTTTGCAAATGGTGTAGCCGCAGTGAAAGTTAGTAATCAATGGGGATATATTAATCAAACTGGTTACTTTGTGATCCAGCCACAATTTGAAGAAGTGGGTATTTTTGCAGAAGGATTAGCACCTGCAAAAATTAACGGTAAATGGGGATATATTAATAAATTGGCTGAGTTTATAATTTACCCAGAATTTGATTTTGCAAAACCTTTTTCTCAGGGTTTAGCATTAGTGAATGTGGGTAGTAAATGGGGATATATTAGTAGGTGACTGGGGAAAAAATTTTAGATTTTAGATTTTAGATTTTAGATTCGAGTTAATGAAATACAATCCAAAATCCAAAATCCAAAATCCAAAATTGAATCACCAATTACCAATTACCTATTACCTATTACCTTTTTTATACTTCCCTGGATACTTGCGGGCAAAATAATCCTCCATAATTTCTAAAATCATTGGTGCAGCAACACTACCACCACCACCACCAGAATGTTCTCCAAAAGCGACAATTAAAATTTCTGGTTTATCAGCAGGTGCATAAGCACCAAACCAAGCATGATTTTGTTTGATTCCACGACGATTCCAAGCTTCTGCTGTACCACTTTTACCGGCTACTGGGGGAAGAGTTGGTTGATTCAAAACTTTACCCGTACCCTCAGATACAACTTTTCGCAATCCCTCACGAAGAACTTTAATAGTTACTGGTTTCATATTCAGAGATTCGCGCCATTTTTTTGCGTCTCCATCGTCTTTAAGCAGATGTGGCTGGACTCGATAACCACCATTAGCCGGTACAGCAAACATTACAGCCACTTGTAGAGGTGTAGTCAATAAAGCACCTTGTCCAATAGTCATATTAATAGTGTCGCCTATAGTCCAAGGCATTTTCCAGGCTTTGCGCTTCCATTTGTCATCAGGAACTAAACCTTTTGCTTCTTCTGTGACAAAATCAAAACCAGTTTTTTCACCAAAGCCATATTTACGAGTCCATTCAATCAAAGTAGGACCACCGATACCTTTACCAATTTGATAAAAGAAAGTATCACTACTCCATTGCATTGCGCCTACAAAACCTAATGGACCAAATCCCGCATGATTCCATTCACCAAATCTTGTGCCACCGATAACCAAATAAGGATAGGTTGGTAGAATCACATTAGGAGAAAATTTACCTGATTCTATACCTGCTGTGTTGGTGACAATTTTAAAGGTACTAGCCGGGGGAAAAGCACTTAAAGCCCGATTAACCAGAGGATATCCTTCACCTTGCACACTTTCCCAATCTTTTTGAGAGAGTTTTTGTTTAGAAAAAATATTCGGGTCAAAAGTCGGATGGGATACCATCGCTAAAACTTCACCGTTGTTAGGGTTAAGTGCCACGATTGACCCGTTGCGTTTACCTAAAGCTTTTTCTGCGGCTTTTTGGATGTCTAAATCTATAGTTAACTGTAAATCATTACCAGATTTTGCTTGTTTTTCTCCCAATACTCGCAGTGGTCTACCAGCACCATCTACTTCTACCTGTTGACCGCCCCATTCACCTCTAAGGGTTTTTTCATAGGCTTTTTCTACACCCATTTGTCCGATGACATCACCGAGACGATAACCTTCTGACCTTTTCTTTTTTAACTGTTCTGCTGTGAGTTCGCGGGTATAGCCAAGTATATGGGCTAATTGTCTACCATCAGGATAATAACGTACTGCTTCCGTATTTATTTCCACATTTGGTAGCTCGTTTTCATATTCCTTTAAGGCTGTGACTTGGGCTTCATTTAAGTCACGAGCAATACGAATCAAAGAAGAAGAATTAGCTCCAGCTTTTTCTAGTTTCTCTTCCATTTCCTCTTGCGGAATATCGAGGATTTGGGACAGACGCGGACCGACAACTGACCAGGAGGGCTTGGTATGTGCCATTGGCCACAAATGAACAGAGTGCGGATAACGAGTAGTAGCTAACAGTTTGCCATTACGGTCAAAAATGTTGCCTCTTTCCGGTTGTTTAGGAATCATGCGAATCCGGTTAGACTCTGCCCTTTGCCGGAGTTTTGGACCTTCAATGATTTGTAAATAAGCTAAACGAGCGCCTATTCCCGATATCATCAGCAAAGTGAATAGTATTAAAAATAGTGACTGGAAACCACGCCCAACTGTGCGGGTATTTTTTTGATAACTCAGTAGTGGTGGTAATATAGCCATAAGATTAATAAGAAAGTATGAAATTTATATTATCTGTAAACAATGGTTTATAAAACCTATCCGGCATCGAGTTCAAAACAATGGCAAATATTGGGTTTATATTTTTAAGCACTATATTTACTATATTTTTAACAAGGGTGTTGTTGCCAGATACAATAAATAAAAGTGTGATTTGTAGTCTATTTCATAGCCTACATAGCTAACCAGGTTTCACAAAATCAAGGCATTCTACTGAAGACTATGGCTCAAACTGTGATGCAAACTCAGAGGGGTGTAACTAATTTTCAGCCACTGGATGTTGAACTGCGGAACGTCTTCAAGTTTTTCAACCAAGACCCAGCAGTACATGGCGTGGACTTGGATGTGAGACAGGGAGAGTTCTTTAGTATTTTAGGACCTTCTGGTTGTGGTAAGACAACTATCTTACGGTTAATTGCTGGCTTTGAAAGAGTGGATGCAGGCAAGTTGTTGATTCAAGGCAAGTCCATGACTCATGTACCTCCTTACCAAAGACCTGTGAATACTGTATTTCAAAGCTATGCTCTGTTTAATCACTTGAATGTGTGGGAAAACATTGCTTTTGGACTGCGGTTAAAAAAATTATCTCCATCAGAAATTAATAGCAGGGTAACGGACGCTTTAAAACTGGTGAAAATGGAAAGTTTGCGATCGCGCTTTCCTTCTCAGCTTTCTGGTGGTCAGCAACAACGAGTTGCTTTAGCTAGAGCGTTGGTTAACCGTCCCGCTGTTTTACTCTTAGATGAACCTTTGGGAGCTTTAGATTTAAAACTGCGGAAGGAAATGCAGGTGGAGTTATGCAACATCCATAAAGAGTTAGGATTGACTTTTATTATGGTGACTCACGATCAGCAGGAAGCACTCAGTTTATCTGATCGAATTGCAGTGATGAATCAGGGCAAAATTGAACAAGTTGGTACTCCTAGCGCCATTTACGAACGTCCGCAAACTGCTTTTGTTGCAGATTTTATTGGTGATACCAATTTATTTAGCGGCGAAATTACTACCATTGATGCCAAGTATGTTAAGGTTTTGACTAAAACCGGATTTTCTATTGTTGCTGCTCGTACAAAAGATACACCCTGGGAATTATTACAGGCGGTAGTTTTAAGTGTGCGTCCTGAGAAAATTCAGATTTCTCTTTATCATCCCAATCTACCCACAAATTGCTTTGAAGGTCGGTTAGTGAATGTGATGTATTTGGGTACTCATGTTAATTATGTGGTGCAATTAGCCAATGGCATTAATGTTAATGTTTTACAACCTAATACCTTTGGTAGTTTACCAGACCGGAATACACCTATTTACATTTGGTGGGCAGAAACTGACTGTTTAGCTATTAGTCAAACATCAAAGGTGAATCAACAATAAACCATGATGATGAAAATAACCAGGAGAAGGGAATTTATCAAAAAAATGGTGTTGCTTTCTAGCTTGTCTTTAAGTAGTTGTGGCTGGAGATTAGCTAATGTCAGCGCCAATAATTATACTGGTTCAGTTTCTGGGAAAAGTAAAAGTGATGAATTGTATCTATATACATGGAGTCAATATACTGATCAAGAATTACTATCTATCTTTACTACCCAAACTGGCATCAAAGTTTTGGCAGATGTGTTTGATTCTAACGATGTGATGCTGGCTAAATTCCAAACTGGAGGAGGTGCTAGTTATAGCGTTATCTATCCATCTGATTATATGGTACAGAAGATGGTAGAAAAAAAATTATTAGCAGAAATTAATCACGAGCGTTTAATAGGGTTAGAAAATTTATTTCCTCAATTTCAGAATCCTACTTATGACCCGAATAACCGTTATAGTTTACCTTTTAATTGGGGAACAACGGGATTCATCTATAACTCGGAAAAGCTGAAAACTCCCCCTGAAGATTGGGAGTATCTTTGGCAAAATCAACAGCAACTTTATAAGCGAATGACTTTATTAAATGATGTGCGGGAGGTGATAGGAGCAACATTAAAAATGCTCGGTTATTCTTATAATTCGCAAAATGCCACAGAAATTCACGCAGCTTATGAAAAATTGCGGTCATTAAAACCAGCGATCGCTGCTTTTGATACTGATGCTTGGCAAAACCAAATTCTGGCAGGAGATTTATTATTAGCTATGTGTTATTCTGCCGATGGCGTGAAGATATCCAAGGAAAATCCTAAACTTAAATATGTAATTCCTCGCAGTGGTTCTTCTCTCTGGACAGATACTATTGTTATTCCCAAAACAGCGCCTAATATTCCTGGTGCTTATAGTTGGATTAACTTCCTCCTACAACCAGATGTAGCTGCCAAAGTTAGCCAAAGATTGAAAATTGCTACTCCTAATCGCGCCGGTTTTGAACAATTACCAAAAGAACTTCAAAATAATACTAGCTTATTTCCTCCAGAATCAATTTTAAACAAATGTGAACGCCTCACTCCTGTAGGTGATTTTGAAGCAGTTTATGAGCGATATTGGACTCAATTACTGGCGTAAGCTACCTAAAATAATGGCTGTTAATTGATTTGTTCCAATTACCAATTACCAATTACCAATTACCAATTACCAATTACCAGCCCAAACAGATAAGATAGAAATAAGATAGAAAATTTAAGATCGCAAATTGGTATCAGGCTGTGTCTATTCAACTTCCTAAATCTCCCGTAGCATCCCCTAGCAATATTGCTAAAAAACCACCACAATTATATCGTCATTTTGTCCAATGGTTGCCTCCTTTATCCTTACTTGCACCATCAGGGATTTGGTTATTACTGTTGTTATTGCTGCCAACATTTATAATTTTGCAATTGAGTTTAGTTAAGGATATCAGACCAGGTGATCTTGTCAATCCTAATGGTATTGATAACTATATTCGTATTTTAGAACCGCTTTATTTACGAGTCATTTTCAATTCCCTGTTTTTGGCAATTAATACGACAATTATTTGTTTAATTGTGGGTTTTCCGGTGGCTTATTGGATTGCCCAAATGTCACCAAAACGGTGGCGAACTTTATTATTATTAGGCTTTGTTTTGCCTTTATGGACTTCTTCTTTACTACGTTCTTATGCTTGGATTACTATTCTCCGTCCTACTGGATTATTAAATAGTTTACTTACCAGTATAGGTTTACCAGCTTTGGAATTGTTGAACCGAACTCCAGCAGTTTTAATTGGCATGAGTTACAGTTTATTACCCTATATGGTTTTAGTATTGTATGCTTCTTTAGAAAAATTAGATCGACGTTTATTAGAAGCTGCTGCTGATTTGGGTGCAAACCCAGTACAAACTTTTTTGAAAGTGACAGTACCCCAAGTTTTTCCCGGTATTGCTGCTGGTTCTTTGTTGGTATTTATTACAGCATTGGGAGATTTTATTGATCCAGAATTATTGGGTGGTGCTTCCAGTATGACTGCTGCAAGGTTGGTTTATAATCAGTTTCTCGGTGCTACTCAAAATTGGGGTTTTGGGTCTGCTTTGAGTATGACTTTGATTTTGGTTGTCAGTATGGCGATCGCACTGGTGATTAAATTTGGTGAGGTGACACCACAGAAATAATATTAAAACTTTCAGTAGATTTGTCTTTAGCGGAGTGAAAAAGTAGCTATTGTTACTAAAATCATAAAATCGTAACATAAGCTGTTATGCATTTAATTTGTATAAGTGGAACAGGCATCTTGCCTGTTAAACAAGAGTTCAGAACATTAGGATTATACAATTTAGCTGTGTAACAGCTTAAATAGGACTTACGCAAGATGTGACTGAAAACCTTATTCTTGCGTAGGGGTAATTCATGAATTACCCCCACTTTCGTTCCCTTTTGCGTAAGTCCTGATAAATACAAAGCTAAAGACAACCATAGATTTTATTCAATGCAAACAATAGAAATAAATTATGTATAGTTTTATTTTACATTGATTTGGAATATGCCTTTTAATGAGAAGGTAATACTACTATCAGCGCAATTCTATAGCAACTTCACAGTAGTAATTGGAACAAAGCCTGCATATATATCTTCTAAGTAATTATGGTAATTGGGAAAATGCTCAACAACAGGCGCAAAATTTAGGAGGCAACCTTGTTACCATTAATGATGCAGATGAACAACAATGGTTAGTTAACACTTTTGGTAATCAGCCTTTCTGGATTGGTTTAACTGATAAACAAGAAGAAGGAACATCAGTGGATCAGTGGAGAATCTGTTGATTATACAAATTGGAGTCCTGGAGAACCTAATAATTATGGCAGTGGTGAAGATTATTCCCTAATAGACATCTCCGAAAAAGAATGTAGAGACGTTGCATACAACGTCTCTAAAAGGGTTCTGGAAACCGCATATTTAATTTCTGGAGATGTCTACTAATTATAAAGGTCTTGCTAATATATTTGCGATCGCTCTCTATCTTCACTTCATCCCCTGCTTATTACCACTTTTAGTTAAATCTGTCAACCGTATAAATCTACTCTTTGTTTCATCCCCCCATTTTCAGGATCTGTAGCTACTCTTGATGCTGCTGGTATCATTGAGCTAAACTAGATTTTAGAGATGTTTCATGAAATGTCTCTACATCATCCTTGTAATTGAATTGTGGTATTTATTGCCTTGAATATTGTATTATAAAGAAAAATCTCACTCAAGGCAGATATAATTATGAATACATTAGAAAAATTAGAATTGTTGAGTGAAAACTGTAGCGACAATACAGAATTAGATAGAATTATTGGACAACTTTTAAATTTAATTTTAACCCGTTATCATCAAAAACTCGCTATATATAACTTAGATATAGATAAATTTGAGAAAAAATATCAACTCACCTCTGAACAATTTTTAGAACAATTTAACTCAGGAAATTTAGGAGATGAAATGGATTTTTTTGAGTGGTTTGGCTTATGCGAACTACGCAAAGATATTTTACAAAAAATCCATAAATTAGAGCAAGCTTTATGAAAAATGTTAGAAATGCCGATGACTATTTGGCATTGATAAAATCTGTAATTGCACTTTGTCCAGAAGTTCTAAATGTAACGATTATTCGAGAAGAATCACAAACTGATAAAGGACTATGGCGTTATCGTCTGACATTAAAAAATGGTAGCTTTTTAGAAATGTTTGAATTCTTTCAAATAGCATTAGGACAAGTAGAAACAATTAAATATAGTTTTCATTGGCAAACTGAAAATAGAGAACTAATAAAACGTTGGGATAACGCACCCCATCATCCTGAAATTTCCACCTACCCCCATCATGTACATGATGGTTCTGAAGATTCCGTTTTTCCGTATGTACCTGTTGATATTGAAGAAATTTTAAGACAAATTTCTGAACTCATAAAATCTCAATAAGACTGTTTAATATAAATGTCCCAAGCAATAATAGAATATCAAAAATCTTTTCTGACCTTATCATTAATCTCCTGCTCACTACAACTATTATAGCAAAATTCAGATTTACTTCATCCCCTGCTAATTACCACTTTTCATGAAATCTGTCAACCGTACAAATCTATTCTTTGTTTCATTCCCTCGTTTCCAGTTCCATTCACCCCGAAAATTGGTTGCAGACAAAGGTTATTTTTTGTAAAGTTGTGTAAACCGATTTTTGCTCTAACTTCTTAAACTCAGATATATCAAGGGTCTTAATATTAAGTTTTATCAAAATTGCAAAATTGCATATAAAAGCTCAATTATGAAATTTGAGAAAATTATAGCAGAAGGCTGAAAGTATTGCAAGTCCGTAAGTAAATAAAAAAGATTCTCAATAAAATTTTAAGAAATGTTAAGAGAAAATCCCGTTAAGTTAGGAATATCAAATCTAAAATCACTATATTCATAAAATAGAATTATCATTCGTCTCAAAATCAGCATTTAAACGAGAAGGAATAACACTCATTAGTAAAGGTTAAGATTTGATTTTATCTACCTAAATATTACATGATGAGTTTTACAAATTACCAATTACCAATTACCCAAAAAAGTCATCACACACAAAAACAAAGCCTCAGTCCATTCAACCACCCCACCGTAAGTATCTCCAGTGTGTCCACCCAGCTTATAGTTAAACCAAGCAGGGACCAAAAGAGCGATCGCACTACCCCCCAACACCATAAATACAGATAACAATAGATTTTGGGAATTAACAACCCAAACTAAAATACTCAAACCCAACAACAAAAACCAACTCGGTAAAATATCTGCATAAGAAAGAATTGCCTGTTTATGAAAAGCACCCTTACCAGTGGGTTTAAGATAGGGATATCGCAAAATAGCCACTTGTTGTCCCCAACGTCCCCAACCACAGGCCGCCATTAAGATTAAATAACGGTTTTCCGAAATATCCATTAAAGCTGAGGTTTTCAACAACAAAATAGAGATCGCTACCATTGCTCCAAAAGCACCAGTAGCACTATCAGCCATTACCTGTAAACTCTTTTCAGGATCACCTACTGCTAACCCATCAGCAGTATCCATTGCACCATCTAAATGTAAACCACCCGTAATTGCGATCCAGGTGACAACCACCAAAGCAGTCCGAGTTAATACGGGGATATGTAAGTAATTAAAAATGAAATCTAATAAACCTAACATTCCCCCGATCATCAAACCCACAACCGGAGCAAAAACCGCAACCTTGCTAAAATTCAAGCCTGAGATGTAGGGCATAGGGATAGATGTGTAAAATATAATAGAGGCTATTACCTGTAATAATTTATTTTTAACCACTTGCCATAGTTGAAAAATATATACCATAGCGAAAACTCAACTTCAAATGGGGAATAAAAACTGACTGTAAAAAGTTATAGGAAATTGGGTATTTTCCATAGACGATCGCTATGTAAAGTTGATATTTTGGAAATATAGGGTTTTGTCCAGTGAAAAAGCTAGGCATTGACTTTTCATCTGTGTTGTCACTCACCTTCCCTCAATCGCTAATACTCTATGAGTTATCATCTACCCAATATCAAAATACCAGCCCCGTGTATTGTTAACACCGGCGTAATTGTAAATAAACTCGACATCCGCAGACTCTTAACAGATTTAGGTCGAGTTCACTACATCTACAGCCAAGAGAACAAGCTACTGAGTGAAGGTGATGGGGATGTGATGGAAGTATTTGCCCATCCGCAAAGGTCTACAATAGTTGCTAACAACGCTCTGTATCTGAATATAGATAGTTTTGACTATCTAGAACTACAACAATCACCTGAACAAGAAACATACTTTGATTTATTCCAAGAAGAGTTTTGTTTGCGTCTGATTCCACTCTCTACACCTTTACAAGAAAGATGCGATCGCCAATTCAACGCAGGTGCAATAGAAGCAATGATGGATCAGGTACTATCGGCTCGATGGGATGCGGAAATTGATGACGATTGCTCTGATTGTTTCTAACTCCAAAATATAATATACCCACAGCAACGATACTATATAGCAGGGTCTAACCCCCCAATTTTGGGAAGATGGGGTGATGGGAAGATGGAAAGATCGAAAGATGGGGAGTTTAATAAACCAGTCACCAATTACCAATTACCCATTACCAATAACCAATCACCAATCACCAATCACCAATCACCAATCACTAATGTCCAATTTCTCTTTTCAACTTCTCGCTACCTGTAGTCAAACCAAAGCCAGAGTCGGTGTGTTTTCTACCCCTCATGGTATTGTGGAAACTCCCAGATTTATGCCTGTGGGAACATTGGCAACTGTAAAAACTATTACCCCTGCTCAACTCCAGGATACAGGGGCGCAAATGGTTTTATCTAATACCTATCATTTGCACCTGCAACCAGGAGAAAATATTGTTGCTGGTGGTGGTGGACTGCATAAGTTCATGGGCTGGAATGGTCCAATGCTCACAGATTCGGGCGGTTTTCAGGTTTTCAGTTTAAGCGAAATGCGAAAAATTACAGAAGAAGGTGTAACTTTTCGTTCGCCCCATGATGGACAAATTATTAAACTAACCCCAGAACATTCCATAGAAATACAGAATACTCTGGGTGCTGATGTGATCATGGCGTTTGATGAATGTCCACCCTATCCCGCTACTCGTCAAGAGGTGGAAGCAGCGACAGATCGGACTTATCGCTGGTTAGAACGGTGTATAGCAGCACATCAAAGAACTGATCAAGCTTTGTTTCCCATTGTTCAAGGTGGTGTATATTTAGATTTACGCGCCCGTGCGGCTACAGAGTTGGCTAAGTTGGATATGCCTGGTTTTGCTATTGGTGGGGTAAGCGTAGGTGAACCACCGGAGTTAATGGCACAGATAGTTAAAGCGACAACACCTTTGTTACCAGCAAATAAACCCCGGTATTTGATGGGTGTGGGAACTTATAAAGAAATGGCCATTGCGATCGCTTCTGGTATAGATTTATTTGATTGTGTGATTCCTACCCGATGGGCAAGACATGGAACAGCGATAGTCAACGGTGAAAGATGGAATCTGAAAAATGCTAAGTTTCGGGAAGATTTTACACCATTAGATGAAACTTGCCCATGTTATGCTTGCACAAATTTCACCCGTGCTTATATTTCCCATTTGGTGCGATCGCAAGAAATCTTAGCTTATACATTATTAAGTATTCACAACATCACCGAATTGATCCGCTTTACCCAAAAAATCAGAGAATCAATTTTAAGCGATCGCTTCGTTCAAGACTTCGGACACTGGCTACAAGAAGAAGAGGTGACAGGTGACAGGTGACAGGTGACAGGAGGCAGGGGAAGCAGGGGAAGATTAGTAACCCAATCACCAATCACCAATCACCAATTACCAATTACCAAACCATGTTAATATACTTCTCAAATATGAAAGCTGTGTTGGATTATTAGGTGGATAGAAAAAAACATGGAAGCAGCACTTTTATTAGCAAAACTGCCCGAAGCGTACCAAATTTTTGATCCTTTGGTAGATGTACTCCCAGTTATTCCTGTATTCTTCCTGTTGCTTGCTTTTGTTTGGCAAGCTGCTGTTGGTTTCAGGTAAATACATCTGGCTTTAATTTTTTGGACAGGGATCGTACACCTGTCCTATTTTTTCAAGATTTATTTTTAATAAACTTTGTATTTTTTAATGTTTTGCAATAAATTCACCCAATTAAGTAAAATATTGTAACAAGCACTAACTAAAAATTAACAAAAATTTACCACTCACCCAGGAAACAACTATGGGAAATATTAAGTTTGTCAACGAGAATAAAGAAGTAATTGCGGCTGATGGTGCAAACCTGCGGCTCAAAGCAATGGAAAATGGGATTGATATTTATAAATTTTGGGGAAAAATGACCAACTGCGGTGGTTATGGACAATGTGCCACCTGTATTGTGGAAGTAGTAGAAGGGCTGGAAAACCTCTCACCCCGTACTGATGTAGAAAAGCGCAAATTTAAGAACAAACCAGATAACTATCGTCTTGCGTGCCAAACCCTAGTTAACGGACCTGTTAGCGTAGTTACTAAACCTTAAATACTGACTGACTCAAAAATCTAAAATCCAAAATCCAAAATCTAAAATCAGGAATAACTCTGTCAAGTATGATGCTATTCTAAAATTGTTGACTGAAAATCAATTTAAAGAGAGGCTATCTTGCCATGCAAGTTAATGACCTGGGCTTTGTAGCAAGTATCTTATTTGTGCTTGTTCCTGCCGTATTTTTAATAATTCTTTACATCCAAACTGCCAGCCGCGAAGGTGGTAAAAACTAACAGTTTGGTAATTGGTAATTGGTAATTGGTAATTGGTAATTGGTAATTAGATTATTCATCTTCCCAGTCACCAGTCACCAGTCACCAGTCACCAGTCCCTATTTATGCAACAGTTCTAGCTAACAATACTGGGCAAGTAGCATTAACACGCACATAGTCAGATAAAGAAGCGCCAACAAGTCGATCCAAATCTACAAAACTCTTAGCAATAGATGGCCGACGATCTGGAGAACCTAACAACAATAAGTCTACATTGAGTTCTTCTGCTAAACGACAAATTTCTTCACCTGGTTTACCACTACTGGTTACACAACGCACAGAAACACCTTGTCTTTCTGCTGCTGTTACAGCATCTCCCAACACTGTATCTCTTTCTGGTTTAATATCAGTAATACCTGATAATTTACCGCCCAAGTCTGTATTGATATTAGCCAAAATTAACTGAGCACCTGTGACATCTCTCAGCAAAAATAAAGCTAACTTCAAGCAATTTTGTGCTGCATCAGAGTTGTCCATCGCCACAAAAACGCGCTTGATTCTTTTGACATAAATGTCATCTTTAACCAGCAACATGGGACGAGAAGACAATTGGAAAACATACTGACTGACAGAGTTAGCTAAAATTGATTGCAGTCGTTTAAGTCCTCGTGAACCCATAACAATCAAGTCAGCTTCCATTTCATCAGCAACTTGACAAACAACATCTTTAGGATCTCCTTGTCGCAAAACTGAAGATACTTGACTGGGATCAAAGTTCAAAGACTGAATCGCATTAGCCAGAATCTTACCACCTTCTTCCCATTTTTCTGTCATTGCCGCAGCCGTACTTTGTGGGGGTACAACGTGCAAAACTGTAACTTTCGCAGCTTGGATAGATGGCATTTCTTTCAATGTCTTCATCATTTCTTCTGCGTGTCCTAGTCCAGAGACAGCCAGCAAAATTTTTTGTATCATGTTCCGTAGTTTTTGTTAAGGTTTCTTGAGGTTGCGCTGTTAGTACCGAGCATCAGAACTGATGTTCTCAATTTATCTGAAAAACCTAGTTAGCAAATGAACGCAAATAAATTTTAGTTATTAGTTATTAGTCTTGAGTTATTAGTCTTGAGTCATTACAACCAAAACTTACCAATGAGCAAAAAACTAACAAAACTTTAAGTTTGTTTGCGTTTAGTTACTGAAAATTGCCATCAGGTTTTTGATAGATTCAGCATACTCTCAATTTAGCCTAATTAACTTTACGAAATATGATGTTATTTATTATTTTTAATCTATATTCATTTTTGTTAATTAGAAATTAGTAAAGAAATACCAAGAGAATGAAATAATGAAATTCTGATTATATTACACCAGATTGCAGATAAATGAGGTACAGAATCTAAATTGAAACCTATACACTAAGCCAGTTTGACTCCTGACTCCTGATGTAACTTTTCTGAGGAGCTATTCCTAAGCTGACAATTTTATCGTCAAAATATAATTATTTTGAATTATGTTGAAAAACATTTACATAAGTGAGTTAAGAAAAATAATGCTTTCATTTTTTTAGTTAAACTGTATAAGTACCCAAGCCAAATTAATTTAACATATTGAGTGAAAACAAAAGTCTTTGTATTCCTTACTTCCTGTTCCCTGTTCCCTCTCCTAACTATAAAATTTATTTTGCACAAAGAAAGATATTGGGAATGTTGGGTTTCCTTACGTCAACCCAACCATAGAATCTTTTAGGTAGCAGCCAACAAACCATTATGCTTAAGTAAAGCAGTTGTTTTTGGTTCCCGACCCCGGAAAGCTTTAAAAATTTCCATTGGGTGCATACTACCACCCATAGCTAAGATCGTATCTCGATAGAGCCTACCAGTATCATGTATTGCCACTTCATCTTCTAAACCCGTTTCTTCAAAAGCAGCAAAAGCATCAGCACTCAGAACTTCTGCCCATTTGTAGCTATAGTATCCAGCCGCATAGCCGCCTTCAAAGATGTGACCGAAAGCACATAAAAAAGCATCTTCAGGCAATGGTGGTAAAACAGTAGTAGTTTTGGCAATTCGTTCACGTACATCTATGGGAGTTTCATCACCACCAGGACAATAGCGGTAATGTAGTTCCATGTCCACACTGCTGAGGTGAATTTGCCGCAACATCGCCGAACCACTCATGTAATTACGGGCTGCTAACAGCTTTTGATAATAATGCTCTGGTAATGGTTCACCTGTTTCGTAGTGTTTAGCCATACTGAATAAGGTGGGACGGTCATAACACCAATTTTCCATAAATTGGCTAGGTAATTCTATTGCATCCCACTCCACATTATTAATACCTGCTGCGCCAGTATAATCAACCTTGGTGAGCATATGGTGTAAACCATGTCCAAACTCGTGGAACAAAGTTTCCACTTCATCAAAAGTCATCAAACTTGGTTTATTATCCACTGGGGGAGTTTGGTTACAAATCAAATAAGCTACTGGTAAGCGGGTGCTAGTTATACCTCGTTCCGTGATTTTGCTGCGATGAATGCAAGCATCCATCCAAGCACCACCACGTTTTTCAGCAGGACGAATGTAGGGATCGAGATAAAAGTAAGCAATGGCAGTACCATTTTTATCAAAAATTTGGAAATAACGGACATCCTCATGCCAAACTGGAGCTTGACCATCAGCAGGTGTCACAGTCACACCAAATAGTCGTTTAATTAGTCCAAATAAGCCATCTAAGACTTGGGGAAGGGGAAAATAAGGACGTAATTCCTCTTCAGTAAAAGCAAATTTGGCTTCTCTTTGACGTTCAGCCCAAAAACTGATATCCCAATGTTGCAAATCTTCCGCTTCTGCTGCTTTCTGAGATTTAGCAAAATCTTTGAGTGCTTCTAAATCTTTAACAGCAGCATCATAACTAGCTTGACGCAGTTCTTCTAACAGCTTTTCCACGGCTGGGACATTTTTCGCCATTTTACTAGCTAAACTCAGTTCGGCAAAATTTTCAAAGCCCAGTAACTCTGCCAATTCTTGCCGTAACTGTAAAATTCTTTCAATGAGAGGGTTGTTATTTAATTCCCCAGAGGAAGCACGGGTAATATAAGCTTTGTATAATTTTTCCCGTAAATCCCGACGGGTGCTGTGTTGCATGAAGGGAAAATAACTGGGAAAATCTAATGTGATGTGCCAAGGTCCCTTTTCTGGGGTGGCCTGTTCTTCCCCGGCAATGCGAGCCGCCTGAGCAGCTAAACTGATTAAGCTACTGGGTAAACCGTCAATTTCTGCTTTGGTTGTTAAAACTAGACTAAAGGCTGAGGTAGCATCCAAAAGATTATTAGCAAAATCTGTAGCCAGTTCTGCTAATTGCATTTGAATCACATTAAAACGTTCTCGTGCTTCTCCTTCCAAACCCACACCAGATAATTTTGCATCTCGAATTGCTGCTTCTACAATGCGTTGCTGGGCAGATTCTAAGGTTTCCCAGGTATCACTGGCACGGAGGGCTTTAAAAGCCTTGTAAATCGGTTTGCTTTGACCAAGGGTGTTAATAAAGTGTACTACTTGTGGCTGAACCTTTTGATATGCTATACGTAAATCAGGGCTATTTTTGACACCCATTAAATGGTTGAGTATACCCCAACTCCAGTACAGCTTTTCTGTTAACTTTTCTAGAGGTTCTACTAAACCAGTCCATGTAGGCTCTACATTAGTTTCTAATATAGCTAGTTGTTGTTGCAATTCTGTTAACAGATGTTTAAAAGCAGGTTCTACTTGCTCTGGTGTAATATCTGCAAATGGCGGTAAACCTCTGCCTTGGAGTAGGGGGTTTTGAGAAATAATAGCAGTTGCACTCATGGTTTTATGTTAGTAGCCGATCAATAGGCAGAACAACAATGACTTTTATTTATATAACTAATAATGTAACGTAACTACACAATTTAGCCTTGCTAGAATGGCATTCTTATAAATTTCTCAAAATCAGCCAGAAAGGAGAAGCAAAATTTTCCCAGTATATAGATAATGCATAACTAGGTTTTTTTCATGATTTTACAGTGATAATTTACCATAATCAGTGTTTTAGTATTTACAAAGTCATGAAAATTCTGCTTTCTGTTTTGTTTACACCTGTGGTTGTATTGCTGACTTATATGGATGTATTAGCAGCAATTAAAACCAAACAAATTGAATATAACAAGAAAAGACAGTTTTAAAAGGTTATTTGTCTTATTATGACTCGCTAAAGAGTAAGCATCCAGGTGTGTTGGTGGTTCATGAATGGAATGGTTTGCAGTCTTATGCTAAACAACGAACTGAGCATTTAGCAAAGCTGGGTTATGTAGCTACTGTTAATAATAGCAGCTAACGCCTCACTTCAAAGCCCCGCAAACCTTCTGGGTGTTCATACTCAACTATAACTTCCTTTACCATTGCCGCAGGTGGTCCTGCATGACACCAACGCACCATTTCCTCTACAATTTCTTTAGCACCCTCAAAAACTGCTTCCACTCGACTATCTGGGAGATTTCGCACCCAACCAGTTAACCCCAACTGGGTAGCAGTATCTACAGTGGCGTAACGATACCCCACACTTTGAACTCTGCCAGTAATGAAGACATGGGCGCGGATTAGTTTTGGTAATGGTGCTGTAGATTGCATAAAAAAGTCTGGTTTCAGGAGACAGTAAGCAGAAATTAACAGTTTCTAGTATTTTACGATTTCAGGTTTACTTTTTAATCTGCAACTTTGTTGATACAGTTGGGTTTCTCGGTTGTCACTGATAAATCTTTAATTTCACCACTAAAACGCTAAAATCTTCTAGGTTACTGACTGAGTTTACAACTGACAACTGACAACTGACAACAAATCACGGACAAAATTAAAATTGCTTATGTTTAACTTGCCACCACTCAATAAAGAAACAATTTGGGATATTATCAACGATAAAATTGATGATGATACCGTTAACCAATTGGTATGGTATCACTTGGGTTATCGTTATGATGCTAACACTGGAAAATGGGATACTAGCCAAGTAGCACCAGAATGGGTTGCTGAATATCCAGAACCTGGTAATTTTATTGAGTCTCGCCCAGCAACAATGAAATTAACTCGTTCTATTCCCCAAGAGAATAAACAACTGCTCAAACAAAAACTAGGTTTTAAAGGTTACAAAATCGGAGAATTTGGTCCTCGGCAAACTCGCAGGGCAACTATGGCGGGTTGGTTATTAAGTTATATGATGATCACTACTGGTAAAATTGAATAATATGATATTTGGTGATTGGTGATTGGTGATTGGTGATTGGTGATTGGTGATTGGTGATTGAGAAAAATCAACCAGTTACCAAATCTTAATTTTGATATAATTGATTTTTAATGAATTTTCCTAGCATCTGGTCTACAAAAAATATACATAAACAATATACATAAACAATATACATACGACTTACGCAAAACAGAACGAAAGTAGGGGTAATTCATGAATTACCCCTACCCAGGAATCAGGTTTTCACTCAAATCTTGCGTAAGTCCTAACACATAAACAATATACATAAACATAGATTTTTTCCTAAAAATCTGCTTTTTTATAGATTCATGTTTTTTGATTTTTATGTATTGTTGAAATAGATCACAATAATGCACGTAATTACTTAAGGGTAATTAGTGATTAGTCAAGTCTCATCAAATCTAACTAATTTTTCAGGTTTTCATTTTTCTGAGAACTAATTACTATTTTTCTCAATACTGGATATTCTGAATACTGGATATCCTGACTTCTCTATTATAGATACAGCATCTCAATTAAAAGATAGACAGACCGAAAGAGCGTTTTACTCCTGACTCCTGTAGGGGCAACCAGGGGGGGTTGCCCCTACTCCTGACTCCTGACTCCTAATGTATCTTGTATTTTTCCTGAAAAATGTGTATAGTATTCCTTTACACAATACAGCGCATTACACAAGTTTAGAGTTTTACACCATGATCAACAAATTAATTAACACTAATATTAAGAGTTCGCACGTTTTATTAACTCCTAATCAAGTTAAAGAAAAATTGCCTTTAACTAAATCTGCTGAACATACAATTTTGCAATTCAGACAGGAAATAGAACATATTCTTGATTTTAAAGATAGCAGAAAATTCATTGTAGTTGGTCCTTGTTCTATTCATGATCCTAAAGCGGCGATAGAATATGCTGAAAAATTAAAAGATTTAGCAGAGAAAGTGCATGATAAATTGTTATTGATCATGCGGGTTTATTTTGAAAAACCTAGAACTACTGTAGGTTGGAAAGGATTAATTAACGATCCCGATATGGATGATTCTTTCCATGTAGAAAGAGGGATTTTAATTGCTCGGAGTTTATTATTAAAATTGGCAGAATTAGGATTACCAACAGCAACGGAAGCACTTGATCCGATTATTCCTCAATATATCAGTGAATTGGTTTGTTGGTCAGCAATTGGAGCGAGAACAACTGAATCACAAACTCACCGCGAAATGGCCAGTGGTCTTTCCATGCCGGTGGGTTTTAAAAATGGTACAGATGGTAATATTAATGTGGCTTTGAATGCTCTCAAATCAGCGCAAACTCCACATAATTTTTTAGGAATTAACCAAAAAGGACAGGTGAGTGTATTTCAAACAAGAGGTAATTCTCATGGTCATGTAATTTTGCGGGGTGGAAGTCAGCCTAATTATGATCCGGAAAATGTGAAATTGGTAGAGGAACAATTAAAAGCCGCAGGTTTACCACCAAGAATAGTAATTGATTGCAGTCATGGTAACACAAATAAAGATTATAGATTGCAACCTGCGGTGTTAGAAAATATAATTCAGCAAATAGTTGCTGGTAATAATTCAATTTTGGGAATGATGCTGGAGTCAAATTTATATGAAGGTAATCAACCAATTACAGGAAAACGGGAAGAATTACAATATGGTGTTTCAGTAACTGACAAATGTATTAGTTGGGAAGAAACAGAAAGAATTATTTTGGCTGCTCATGCCAAACTCAAGTAAAGTCAGGAGTCAGGAGAATTTTAGATTTTAGATTTTAGATTTTAGATTGGCTTCATGAAATACAATCCAAAATCCAAAATCCAAAATCCAAAATTTTATCCCCAGTCACTTGTCACCTACTATAGTAATTTTTTGTTCAATTGCTGGTAGATAAACATTCAAAAAATCTGTTTCTACGTCTAACATTAAATCTTCGCTTGCTCCTTTATGTCGAATAGAAACATTGTTGTCTTTCTTAATGATCACAATCGAACCATCTATGGCATCTCTTAATAATATCATTTCTGTTTCTGTGGGATTATCCAACACCACAATATTACTACCTTTGTAAACCATTCCTTCTGATTCTAGAGTATCTTCTGCGTATTCAGCAATTAATAAATCAAGCTGAGGATGACGCAACAAAGTTTGTATATTGCGATTGTATTCTTGACTCCAAAATTTTTGGCAATGATTGATAAATATTCCCTCACGACACACAGCACCTATTTTCATTTGTGGATGTTGTAAAAGAATCTGATCAATTATTGCTTGTAATTCAAATACAGTAATTTTATTAAACGTAATAATTGGTATTCTGGCATCTTGAGCAGATGGAAAAAAGGTTGATAAAAGATGTGCAGGAACATCAACACTTGCACCAATAGCGGGGTTAAGGTGCATAAAAATACCTGGTGCAGCGTTAATTTCTAAGATGGCAAAATTACTATTTTTCCAAGAGTGGGAAATATTTTTAGTAATCACATCAATGCCTAAACAAGTAAGGCGAAAATTTTGGGCGATTTCTTCTGCTAAGATAATATTATCAGGATGAATTTTATGGGTGGCATTAATGCTGATACCACCGGATGAGATATTAGCAACTTTGGAAAGATAAATAATGCGATCGCGTTCAATTATACTATCCACATCTAATCTTTGTTCATATAAATATCGTTCTATCGCTTCATCAATGACAATTTTACTCATGGATGATGTGGGTGTATCTCTCCGTTCTGGTTTGCGATTTTCTTTTTTAATTAATTCTCTAATTGTTGAATATCCATTACCCACAACCGATGGTGGGCGACGTTCTGTAGCAGCGACAAATTTACCATTGACACACAATAAACGAAAATCTCTTCCTGAGATACTTTGCTCCACAATAATTCTAATTGATTCATCTTCGGGAATGGCTAATACTGCCAAATTATAAGCAGATTTCAATTTTCTAGAATCATTGATATTAGGAGTTACACCAATTCCTTTATGACCCACTACAGGTTTAATTGCCACTGGATAACCAATTTTTCTAGCTATATCTAACGCTTCTGTTTCTGAAGTGACAATATCACCCTTTGGCACGGGAAAACCCAATCTTTCTAAAAATTCCTTACAATCATCTTTGCGGGTAGTAAATTCAGAATCTAAATGACTATCAATATCAAAAGTTGTTGCTACTCCTCGTACTTGTTTTTTACCATAACCATATTGCATTAATCCTTCTTCCCATAAATAGCAAGTAGGAATACCTTGTTGATATGCAGCTTGCCATAAAGCATAAACTGTTGGTCCACCATAAACAGATTCTCGGAACTTATTTTGCAATTTAATTAACCGTTCCTCAAAGGGAAAATACTCATCTTTTGTAATACTTTCTAACCAGTCCCAAACCAAGTAAACTACTGCTCTTGCAGTGCCTTCATGTAATGCTTGAATGGCAATTCTTACATAGGAATGATATGCTGTGATACTCCAAAGATTCAGGTATAAACCTATATCTAATTTGCTCACTTCCGAGACAACACGAGCAAATAAATCAGCATATAATTGATATCTTTGCTCCGCTAAGTGGGGATAAAAATCACTGATAACGTCAATATAATCCTCTATCGGTAAAGGATCTTGAAATTCAGTCAAAGAAAAATCAAATACTAGCGCCCCTGTATCTAAACAAGGGTTGGGTCCAATATAATACTTGAAGTTAAAAATATCAAATACATCAGTTCTTCTGGCATTGATGCGGATGACATCGGTACTTTGCTCTTGAACCATTGATTTTCGATTTATTGACTATTTTTGAGGTTATTTAGCCAAGTTAAACTTACTCCTATTATGAATAAGATTCAGCTATCTCAGGGCATAATTTCCATTTAATTAAAGTTTCTGAAATCACGGTTGAGAGAATCAAGATAAAAATAATACCAAGGACAGATTTAATGAACTTGCTTTTTCAATAAAAGGAAAACAGGTAATTCACGGAAGCATCCCAATTTTGACAAAATGAATACAGCAACACTAAAAAATCTCTCACAATCTCTTATCTTTGTGTCCTTTGCGTCCTTTGCGGTTCAATCATATCAAGTCTTGTAGCATTTTATTTCCCTAGATCAAAATAAATTTACACATTTGGGATGCTCCCTAATTCACAAGATGTCTTAGTTATGAATAACACACATTCTGCTCTCAGAAATGAAGTTAGAGAACTGGCTGAAGAAGCATTTCACCGCAAGTTAATTTCAGGATATGGAGATGGGCAAAATATGAATGAATACCAAATTGTTTATCAAGGAAAACCTAGACATATATCTTTAGAACAAGCTCGGCTTTTTTTGATAGATTTGATTTATAGACACCAAATTCATTAAAGAGGGCAGGCAAGATGCCCACCCCACAAAATATAGCTCCCCCATTATGTTGATCTACCTATAATTGCCAAAATTGGAAATTACTGCCATTATTATCTACAACAACCGCAGCAGCAAAATTATCTGCTGGTATTAATTCTCTCAGTTGCCAATTTCCTGAAACCTTTAATTGAGCAGGTTCTGTAGGTGTTAATTCAATTCCGATTTGTTCTAATTGAATTAAACCATCTCCTGTGGCTTTTAAATAAGCTTCTTTACAAGTCCAGTAACGAAAAAATACTTGTTGTTTTTGTTCAGGTGTCAGTAATTTAATTATTTCATATTCTTGGGGTAAAAAGAAACGTTGAGCCAGATTTTCTAAATCAGACATTGGGCGAATATATTCTAAATCTACCCCAATTAATCGTTGATAACTTATACCACATAAACCCAAATCTTGCGAATGGGATAAATTAAAAAATATTCCTGAATCAGCAAACTTAGCTGCTAAAGTTGGTTTTCCCCGTTGTTGATAATCAAATTCTACTTGAGACGGTTCTACTCCTAAACAGCGTCCTAAAATATTACGCAGACTACCACGCCCAACAATAAAACGCTGTCGATGTTCTGGAAAATAAAACCGTTCTGCACGAGCAACTTCATCACTAGATAAAGTTTCTCTGAAAGATTGTATCTGTGATTCAGATTGCTGTAAGTTTATTTTCCAGATATGCACATCATCAGATGAAAATACTAATTTTTTAGGCGCAGGTAGCCAGTTTGAGAGAAAGTTATTCACAACTAATTCACAACTAATTCACAACTAAAAATTTTGGGTTCTAGATAATTAATTCTTCACAAAGTCAGGGATATTTGATCAAAACTATCTGATAAATATCAGCACTACATTGATGAAATAATAGGTTCTAAAACTCCGCTTTTGGAAGCGAAAATTTTTGGGACTGTATGATCAATACTCCTTATAATAACAGCTTCCTGTCTTCTGCCTCTTGCCTCCTGCCTTTATTAATTCCTATCCATTCTAAAATACGATTCCAAGCCCACCATTGATCAGGATCTTGGGATTGAATTTGACACTTTTTACTACTTATATAACCTACATGACCACCGTAGGATGTAAGTAACAAATCTATAGCAGGATTTTTGGCACTGGCAACTTTTAAATCATCAACAAGATCGGGATGAAATAAGGGATCATCAGCAGCATAAATAATTAAAGTTGGTTTTTGCAACAGAGGTAACAGATGTAAACCACTGCTGGCTTCATAATATTCTTCCACAGAACTAAAACCCAAGCGGCCAATGACAAGTTCTTCATCAAATCCCCAAATGCTATTTGCTCTTTCTATTGCTGCCGAATCAAAAGAATTATCATGAGTATGATGTAATTTCCATGCTAGTTTTTTTAATTCTCCAGCAATGCGGGATTCAACATATTTACCAAAGGGATGTGTGACTATATAAGTGAGCGATCGCAACGAATCTAAGCTTGGACAAATCACTGCCCCACCAACAATTTCTACATCTTTTAAATTGAAATCCGTAGCTGCTTTGATTCCCCAAAGCGCCAATTGTCCCCCTAAAGAATACCCTGTAAACCAACATTTTGGAGGACAACCCATTGCTACCGCTTGCTGGGCAATTTTGACAAAATCTTCCCCTTCATACAACCCATCAGAAGTTAAAGTTGGGGATAATTCTGCCGTTTTACCATGCGCCCGCCAATCAAAGAGAACCACAGCATAACCTTGAGAGTATGCTTTACGTCCCAACAATCTTAAAAACCATTGTTGTTCTAACTCTCCTGTAATACCATAAGTGCCAATAATTGTGCTATGGGCATTTTCGGGTATGGCAACCCAACCAAAAATTGGCACATCCTGCCCTCCTGTAAATACGACCTGCTGATAAAGTGGTTCTGGGTGTGAAATTGTGCTTTCCCAGTTATTTCCTGCCCATAAAGCAGTGTAAGCAGTCATGGCAGCACCATTTCGCAAGAAATAGGGCGGACTGTAGGTAGAGTTACACACCATATATTAATTTTCGTGTAAATTAGTAATGTTTTCACAATTTCTAATTTTAATATTTATGTTGGATTTTAAATCTTTTTTACAATCGAAAAAGTAATCTTTGTATCTCTCAAAGGTTCTTAATTTATCCTTAAATAAAGTAGTCATAATTTTTTAATAATGCCCAGGATTCTTGTCATAGATGATGACCCAGCGATTTCAGAACTTGTTGCCGTCAACTTGGAAATGGCTGGCTACGATGTTAGTCAAGCTGAAGATGGCATCAAAGGTCAGGCGCTGGCGCTCCAGTTACAACCCGACTTGATCATGCTTGATCTGATGTTGCCCAAAGTAGATGGTTTTACCATTTGCCAGCGTTTACGTCGGGATGATCGCACAGCTGAAATTCCGGTTTTAATGCTGACAGCATTAAACCAAACTCAATATAAAGTTGAGGGTTTCAATGCTGGCGCAGATGACTACTTGACCAAACCTTTTGAAGTAGAAGAAATGCTGGCACGAGTGCGGGCTTTGTTACGACGTACTGACCGCATTCCCCAAGCCGCAAAACACAGTGAAATTCTTAACTATGGTTCTCTTACCCTCGTTCCAGAAAGATTTGAGGCCATTTGGTTTGGTGAAACTGTAAAACTGACTCATTTAGAATTTGAGTTGCTTCATTGCTTGCTTCAGCGTCATGGACAAACAGTTTCTCCCAGTGAAATTCTGCGAGAAGTTTGGGGCTATGATCCTGATGATGATATTGAAACTATTCGGGTGCATATTCGCCACTTGAGAACTAAACTCGAACCAGATCCTCGCCATCCCTGCTACATTAAGACGGTATATGGTGCGGGATACTGTCTAGAGTTGCCCAGCGCACCACCATCAAGTGAGGGAACTACCGCTACATTAGTTGAGTGATATGGTGACTGGGGACTGGGAAACAAGGGAACAGGGAAGAAGTAAACTATTTTCTCCCCATCTCACTTGTCACCTGTCACCTGTCACCTGTCACCTTTCATCTATTCCCTACTTCACTGGTTGCAGTTTGGTTACTTTGAGTCTATAATTTCCCACTCCCGTTTCCCCAAAAGACCGGACACGAACAATATAATTTCCTGTTTCGGTGATGCGGGTAAACAGGAGAGAATTACTTGTACCATCAGGTCCATCATCATTTTCTGCCACCGTTGAACCATCAGGACCTAAAAGAGTAATAATAGTGTCAAAGTTCTCAGATGACAAATCAATGGCTAAATTATCACCTTTATTTAATTTGACTGTATAATCACGCGCAAACCCCCCTTGACCTGTGGGAATATCTGTAGCTGTTAATGTATCAGCAATTTCTGAACTACTATTTAAGGGAATGGGTTTATATAAATAATTTGTATTTGCATTATTCGTATTTTGAGCAAATACTGTATTTATACTGATTAAAATTGTCAGTATACTTACAGGAAAGATAATTATTTTTTTTAAACCCACTGCAAAAGCTTTGTTCATAAATGAAAACATTTCCCCCTCAAACACAGGGTATAATTTTGTTAATTATAGATTTATCACCCACAAGTTGCCCATTAACTCTAGGCTGATCTATCTTTACCCGTTGTGGCTACAGCCGCTACCCCCAATACAGAAATATGACCTTGATTAAGTGTATATACAGCAGATTTGACGGTTGCGCCAGTAGTATAAATATCATCCACTAATAGCACGGGTGCATCTGGACGACTCCGGCTAAAATCTGATCCTAAAGCAAAAGCATCTGCTAAATTTTGTTCTCTCTCTGCACCGGATACGCTAAACTGTGCTTTTGTGTCTTTAACTCTGGCTAATCCATTTGATTTTAATTTTAACCCAGTGATTTCACAAAATCCTTGGGCGATGATTTCAGCTTGATTAAAACCCCTTTCTTTCAGCTTTTTTGGGTGGAGAGGTATGGGTACAATTACAGGTTTTTTATTTTTTAATGTACAATTTAATATCCATGATTCTCCTAGATACTGACCCAATAACCGCCCCATTTCTGGCTGGTTTTCATATTTCATGACGGCGATCGCCCTTTTTAATGTTCCTCCATAACTCCCCCAACTAAAAACGGGTAAAGGTTCTTTCCATAAGACATTGGGGTTTTTCAAATGGCAGCTTTGTAATTGTTTAGTACAATATTGACAAAGTTGCTGTTTTGTGTTTCGCTGGCATATCGGGCAATTGTTTTGTAGGAATAAATTTAGTAAATTTTTCAACATAATGATTGGTAATTGGTAATTGGTGATACAATTTTGGATTTTGGATTTTGGATTATTTTTGTCAATTCCAATCTAAAATCTAAAATCTAAAATCTAAAATTTTCTTCCCCAGTCCCCAGTCCCCAGTCCCCAGTCACCTCAAGTATTTAACATACACAAGATCGCACCTTTTTGTTTCTACTCCTGTCGCGGGGATATAACCATTATTCTCATAAAGCTGCACAGCTTCTTTTAAAACGCTGGCTGTTTCTATCCAAATTTGTTTAAATCCGCGTTTTTCTATAGCTAATTCTAACTGCTGTAACAAATATTTCCCTAATCCTAAACCTCGAATTTCCGGCAAAAGGTACATTTTTCTAATTTCTACGGCGTTTTCTCCCCGTTTTATGGGATAATATGCTCCTGTACCTACTATTTTGTTTTGGTGTTCAATTACCCAAAATTCACCACCTGTTTCTAAGTAATATTCCTCAATTTCTAAAACGTCTCTGTCTGCTCCGTCTGCTTCCCATCCTAAGCCATATTCTGTTAAGACTGTATTAATTACGTTTGCTGCTGCTGTGCCATCGCTCTTTTGCCAGTCACGAATGATAAATTTTTGGTACAATAGTTTCATGTTGATTAGGGAATTAAGAGGAACGAACCGCAAAGTACGCAAAGTACACAAAGGAAGAAGGTTTCAGAGAGATTTTTTGTGTAAGAGGTGAGATTTAAAATCTAAGTTCAATATTAAGGTAAGTTGTTAGTATTTGAGAAGTTGTGAGATCCCCGACTTATTGAAGAAGTCGGGGATATGTGTATGATGTTTTTTAGGTTGAGTGATTTCTCAGAATCAATCTAAAATCCAAAATCTAAAATCTAAAATTCCTAAACTGTTGCAAATATTGAAAAATAATTGATACACTTGTTCCTTTATACCAGTTAAAAGTGAAGCAGCGCCCATAATGGTGCATATCAAGCGGGTTGAACTTACTAATTTTAAGTCTTTCGGTGGTACAACTTCTGTCCCTCTACTACCGGGTTGTACTGTCATTTCTGGTCCTAATGGTTCGGGAAAGTCAAATATTCTGGATGCGTTGCTGTTCTGCTTAGGACTCTCCAGTTCTAAGGGTATGCGTGCTGATAAGTTGCCGGATTTGGTTAATAATAATCAAGTCGCTAAGGGTCGTAATGCTATTGAGGCTATTGTAACTGTTACTTTTGATATTTCTGATATTGTCTCACGCAGAGGCGCAGAGTCGCAGAGTGAGGAAGGGGAGGAAGTTGAAGAAGTAGAAGAAAAAGAAAATGAAGAAAATCCAAAATCCAAAATCCAAAATCTAAAATCTGATGAGTGGAGTGTTACTCGACGTTTACGGGTTAACTCTCAGGGTGGTTATACTTCAAATTATTATATTAATGGTTCTTCTTGTACTTTGACTGAGTTACATGAGGAGTTGGAAAATTTAAGAATTTACCCTGAAGGTTATAATGTGGTTTTACAGGGTGATGTCACTAGCATTATTTCTATGAATGCTAAGGAGCGTCGAGAAATTATTGATGAGTTAGCTGGTGTTGCTGCGTTTGATAGAAAGATTAATCAAGCTAAGGGAACTTTGGATGAGGTTAAGGAAAAGGAGGATAGTTGTAAAATTATTGAAACTGAGTTAACTTTACAACGCGATCGCCTTTATCAAGATAAAATCAAGGCTGAAAAGTATCGTCAGCTAAAAAAGGAGTTTCAGGAAAAGCAATCTTGGGAATCTGTGTTATCATGGCGTTCTCTCCAAGCAAAGCAGGAAAAGTTGGTAGCAGATATTCAAGCTGGTGATGTTGCGTTTGCTCAAAATTCTGAAAGTTTAAATACTGTTAATCACAATATTATTGAAACTACTACTGCTCTTGATGAACTCAATGCGCGTGTAAAATCTTTGGGTGAAGATCAGCTTTTAGCGGTTCAGTCTACTTTTGCAACTCAAGAAGCGGAGCGCAAACAACTACAACGGCAACAGGGTGAGATAGAGTCTCATTTGCAAGAAACTATTAAACGATTAAACCAAACTCAACAAGAAATTCAAGATTATCAGGTTTCTCTCCAACAAAATCAACAACAATATAATTCAGAAAGTTTAAATTTAACGTCTTTACAAAATGAACGTAACCAGGTGCGGGAAAGTTTAGAATCATTCCGTCAAGTTGCGGCGGAAATTGCTAGTGCTTCGGAAGCTTGGGTACAACAACAAACAGCTTTAAGTCGGCAAATTGAAACTTTACTGCAAACTATTGAACCTCAAAGAACTGAGCAAGCACAACTGAGAGAAAGGAATTTTCAGCTACAAGAACTTATTACAGAAGAATCTCAAATTATTGCTACTTTAGAACCACAATTAGCCGAAAAACAAGCAGAATGCGAAAAATTAGAAGTTGAGTTTAACGGTTCTAGTACACCGATTCAAAATTTATCAGAGAATTTAGCAGCGACAGATCAGGAATTACAAATACAACAAGATACCCAAAAACGTTTATTACAAGAACAACGCGATAAACAACGTCAGTTAGATAAACTGGAAGCACAAACCCAAGCACAGCAAGAAGTCCAAGGAACTCAAGCAAGTAAATTAATTATTCAATCTGGTTTACCAGGTTTGTGTGGGTTGGTTGTTGATTTGGGTAAAGTTGACTCTCGTTATCATGCAGCTTTAGAAACTGCTGCGGGTGCAAGATTAGGTCATATTGTAGTTGAAGATGATCGGGTTGCTGCTGCGGGGATTGAATTATTAAAACAAAAACGCGCCGGTAGAGCAACTTTTTTACCTTTGAATAAAATCAAAGCTCCTAAATTTACCCCTGACTTAACTTTGCGTTATGTTGACGGTTTTGTTGAATATGCGATGAATCTGGTAGAGTGCGAGCAGCGTTATCAAGAAGTTTTTAAGTATGTTTTTGGAAATACGGTAGTTTTCAGAACTTTGCAACAAGCGAGAACCCAAATCGGACTTTATCGCATTGTTACCTTAGATGGGGAGTTATTAGAAACTAGCGGTGCTATGACTGGGGGTAGTAATACGCAACGCTCAAGTTTAAAATTTGGCACTGGTGAACAAAAGGAATCTGAGGAAGTTGTCAATTTAAGGACGCGGTTAGGAGATATTGAACGAGTTTTAGAACGTTGTGCAGAAGCAATTAATACTTTATCTGCTCGTAGTAAACAGCTTTCTTTGGAATTAACAGAAACAAGACAAGGACGTAGGGAACAACAATTATATTTAGAACAGTTGAAGAAAGAGGTAAAAACCTTAAACGCACAGTTAGAAAATACCCGTTCTCAACTATCCCAAAATACTGAAAAATTCAATAATGCTCAAACTCGATTAGAAGTTTTAGATCGGGAATTACCGGAACAAGAAAATCAACTGCAACAATTAAGACATACTTTAGCTGAGTTGGAAGCTTCCCAAACTCCCAGCGAATGGCAAGAAATCCAAGCTACCATTAGAAGTCAAGAGCAGCAATTACAACAAAAAGAAACTGCTGTCAGGGAAGTAGAACAAAGATTGCAAAATCTGGAAAATCAAAAACAGCGTTTACAAGAGAAAGTCACAGAAGCAGAAGCAAAAGTTATTGAATATCAAAATGAAAAAGCTAATCTTGAAAGTCAACAGACAACAGTTAACAGTCAACTTGCAGAACTAAATACCCAAATTACCGCAATTCAAGCTAGTTTAAAAGAACTTGAGCAAAATTTAGGTGAAGAGAAAAAGAAACGAGATGCAACGGAACAGGAATTAAGAAGTTTAATTTTACGTCAGCAACAATTACAATGGGAAATTGAGAAGCTGCAACAAATCCAAGAAAAACGCCGAGAAGATTTAACCGCATTGCAAACGCAACTGCAAACCTTAGCCGCAGAATTACCCAACCCGTTACCAGAAGTACCGGATAAAGTTGATTTAGAAGAATTGCAGAAAGAATTACGCAGTTTAGGCAAACGCTTACAGGCAATGGAACCTGTAAATATGTTAGCTTTGACTGATTATGAAATAGTTGAAGGGCGTTTACAAGAACTAACGCAGAAATTACAAACCTTAGAAGGGGAAAGAACAGAATTATTATTAAGAATTGAGAATTTTACCACTTTACGTCAAACTGCATTTAAAGAAGCTTTCGATGCAGTTAATGAGAACTTTCAATCAATTTTTGCCACCCTATCCGATGGTGACGGTTATTTACAACTGGACAATGCAGAAGATCCTTTTAATAGTGGTTTAAACTTAGTTGCACATCCCAAAGGAAAACCCGTACAGCGTCTCGCTTCCATGTCTGGGGGAGAAAAATCATTAACAGCATTGAGTTTTATTTTTTCACTACAAAGATATCGTCCATCACCGTTTTATGCTTTTGATGAAGTTGATATGTTTTTAGATGGCGCAAATGTGGAAAGATTAGCGAAAATGATTCAAAAACAAGCACAACAAGCGCAGTTTATTGTTGTGAGTTTGCGTCGCCCGATGATAGAATCAGCACAGAGGACAATAGGGGTAACTCAGGCTAGAGGTGCTTATACTCAGGTTTTGGGGATTAAGTTGAAAACATCTGATAATTAAAGCAGTCCGCAAGATTGCGTAAGATATATAATTGTGAGGCGATCGCTGTATAAAAAAGCATTAAATTGGACAATGTTGTGATATTTTGGTTTTAAGTTGGGGGCGATCGCTTATTGGTTGCCACTTACACCCTGACCAAATGCGAAAAACCCAATAACAGCTTAACCCAACCTACAGTTTTAAATACATCAGCCAAAAAATAATTTAATCATCATAATTCTACCCAATTCTCTAATTTTAAACCCTCAACTCTGGACAAATCACTATCATTAGAAACCACAATTAAATCTTTAAGAATAGCAGTAGCAGCGATTAAAACATCTTCAGTTTGAATTGGTACACCCCTTAATCTCAAATTAGCATGAATTTGGGCAGATTTTTCTAAAATTGCCAAGTCATCTAAGAAAATAATCGGATATTCTTGACAAAATTCCTCAAATCTTGCTCTTTGTTTTGGCGCATCAACCGCTAAAAAACCTCGCCTAATTTCAAAATAGGTAATACAACTAATAAAAATCTTTTCTTCCTTAGACTCACTAATTGTAATCTTGTGAATAACTTGGGAATTTTGTTTCAGTGCTAAAGAAACAATATTAGTATCTAATAAATAATTCATAAATTTTCTATTTTCTTTTAACCGCATCATCAAAAATTGCCCTTTGTTCAGGAGTAAAATCCTCTCCTATTTTAGCCAAAAGGTGTAGAGCCATGATACCACTACAACGCTTTTTAAGACTTTCTTCTGATATCTGACTAAATTCTTCCAAAGAAAAGTTTTCTTTAAATACTTTTACTAAATCTTGAACCATTTTCGTATAATTTAGATCCTCTTTAAATAAAGGACGTTCTTCCATTAAAATAGCAACAACATTCTCAATTCTCTTAATTATTGATTCTTGTTTCATATCAGTTGATAACATAATTATTACCTCACTAAATAGTCTTTATGTCCATTATATCAAGTTTGTTAACTTTTGGAAATGATTTATACTAACACTGTTGAATCACCAATGAGTCCCCAAAAGTTTGTAGCTACTGTCTTGAATGTCAAGCGATCGCTCGTAGGTTAGATTGATGAAGTGCGATCGCTTGTAGTTTGGATTGATAAAATGCGATCGCTCGTAGGTTGGATTGATAAAGTGCGATCGCTCAACTGTGCCGTTCGGATCATAATATTGCTACTCGACAGAAGTTAAATATATTGCTACAATGCAATATATGAAGGCCACTCTAATCGCCAAAGCAAAAGAAGTTCATGACGACGGATCAATCGTCGAGGTTGTTATATGGGAATTACCAGAACCAACACCACCAAGTACACATAAATACAAATACAGATTATTTTACGGGCAGAATGGAAAATGTAGAATTAGATATGACAACGAACGCGGAAAAGGAGATCATAAACATATAAACTCACACGAAAGCGATTACAACTTCACAAGCATTGATAAATTGCTTGACGATTTTGAAAAAGACATTGAAACATGGAGTGAATCATGAAAGCAATTATTGAAGTAGCCAAGGGTGGTTCTGCAATCCGAGCCGCTCGTCAACAAATTAAAGACTCCGAAATTGGAAAGCCAGTAAATTTTAGACTTTCATTTGAATCTGCAAAATCACTTTTTAGCGAGCTAACGCCTGCTCGACTTGATTTGCTTGATACTTTAAGCAAAATAGAGCCATGCAGTATTTACGCGCTGGCAAAAACAGCCGAAAGAAACTATTCAAACGTATACACAGACGTAAATCGCCTGGAAGAACTGGGATTAATTGAACGGACAGAAGAAGACAAAATATCTGTACCGTTTGAAGCCGTTGAAATATTCATGCCACTAGCGAAAGCAGTGTGAGAATTTGAAAAAACGCCGAAGGTGAGCTTTATGTTAGCCTACATTACCTCTTAGCCGGTAGATTGGATTGACCAAGTGCGATCGCCTGTTGGGGTTAAGTATAATCGGCGATCGCTCAAATTAAACGTATAAAGCGAGATCGCTTATAATATACTAGACCTCTCCGAAAATGAATGTAGAGACGTTGCATGCAACGTCTCTACAAGGGTTCTGGAAACCGCACATTTAATTACCGGAGATGTCTACTGAATAGACAACATATATTAGACAACCATTCAACCATAGGAGCTATCTATGTTGTTACAAGAACTTAAAGAGCAGATATTTCAACTACCATCAAGCGAACTGACAAGTCAGCGATTACGCTATCGCAAAAGATAAATAATTGTTTATTCCTTACCCAAAATATTAGCAATAATATAGTTTTATTTAAGATTAGGAGAAGAAAATGGAAGGTAAAAGATTTATTCATAAAATCAAATTACAAAACTTTCTCTCCTATGGAAGTGATGGAGAAGAAATTGAATTACAACCGCTAAATGTATTAATTGGAAGGAACAGTGCAGGGAAATCTAATTTAATAGAAGCTATTAGTATTTTAAAAGCAACACCCACAGATTTACCAGCACCATTTCGTCAAGGTGGAGGTATTAATGAATTTTTATGGAAAGGTGAGGGAAGTAATTCTATAGCTAATATAGACGTTATATTAAATTATCCAGAAAGATACAGAAACAATCTACATTACAAATTAAGCATAACAGAAGTAGGACAAAGATTAGAATTAGTAGATGAATTTCTGGAAAATGAACAAGCTTATGAAGGACAGGAAGATGTCTATTTTTATTATCGTTATCAAAATGGTCGTCCAGTTTTAAATATCAATAAACTCACGGAAGATAGTAAGAGATTTGAAAGAAATATCCGCAGAGAAGATTTAATTTTAGATCAGTCAGTTTTATCTCAAAGAAAAGATCCTGATTTATATCCTGAACTTTCTTATGTGAGTACAGAATTTTCTAAAATAGGTTTATATCGTAACTGGCAAATGGGGCGTTCTTCAGAACCAAGAAATGCTCAAAAAGTTGATTTACCTCAACATCCTTTATTAGAAGATGGGAGTAATTTAGGTTTAGTTTTAAATGATTTAAAATATCAACTAGGGAGTAGAAAACTTAATGAATGGCTGACTAAATTTTATGAAGAAGCGGAAGAATTAGATGCAAGATTATATGGCGGTACTGTGCAAATATTTATTCGGGAAAAAGGGTTAATTCAACCAATTCCTGCAACTCGTTTATCTGATGGAACATTGCGATATTTGTTTTTAATGGCGTTACTTTTAGATCCTACTCCACCACCACTAATTTGTATTGAAGAACCAGAAATAGGTTTACATCCAGATATTTTACCAACCATTGCGGAAATGTTAATAGAAGCATCACAAAGAACCCAATTAATTGTCACAACTCATTCTGATGCTTTGGTTTCTGCATTGAGTGAATATCCTGAATCTGTAGTAGTTTGTGAAAGAGATAATACAGGAACTCATTTGAGGAGACTTAACCCAGAAAGATTAAAAAAATGGTTGGAAAAATATACTCTTGGTGATCTTTGGAGAATAGGGGAACTTGGTGGAAATAGATGGTAAGTATTCGTATTTATATTGAGGGTGCTGGAAATGCAAATGATGATGATGAACTTTTACCAATGCAACGTCCAGGTTTTAGAAGTAAAATTATTGCAGGTAAGGAAACTACAAGTAGTCTCCGTGAAGGATTTAGTCAATTTTTTCAAGAATTAGTTGATATTGCTAAAGAACAAAAAATACAGTTTAGGATAGTCATGTGTGGTTCTCGTGCAGATGCTTATGAAAATTTTAAATTATCTTTAGAATCTCATCCTGAATCTTTCAATATTTTATTAATTGACTCCGAATCTCCAATATCTCCTCATCAAAATTCTTGGGAACATTTGAGAAATAGAAAAGAGGATCAATCCTGGATTAGAGGTGATAACCTGGATTATGATGATGATCAATGTCATTTTATGGTTCAAGCAATGGAATCTTGGTTTGTTGCTGACATTAATGCTTTAAAAGCATTTTATGGTGAAGGATTTAAAGAAGAAAAAATCACAAGAGGAATGAGAAATTACCAAAATATAGAACAGGTTTCTCCTAAAACTTTATTAGTATGGTTAGAGTCAGCAACTCGTCATTCTAAACATGGTAAATATGATAAAAAAACTCGTCGTCCACCTCACCATGCTTTAGAAATTTTAAAACGTCTTAATGCCGATATAGTTCGTCAATCTTCCCCTTATTGCGATCGCTTATTTAATACTCTAAGATCAAGAATTGGATATTTACCAGATGAATCATAGCCTAGTGCTGTTCCTCTTGTGCTTGTCGCTAGTAGGTTAGATTGACTAAAGTGCGATCGCTTATAATATACTGAATAGACAACATATATTAGACAAGTATTCAATCATAGGAGCTATCTATGTTGTTACAAGAACTTAAAGAGCAGATATTTAAACTACCATCAAGCGATCGCCTTGCGTGAGTCAGTGCCATAATTGAGTCATTGCAAAATCAGCCAACTTTCAATGTTGATCGCTCTGGTGCAATTCAACGAATGCGGGGCTTATTAAAAACAGACAAACCTGCACCAACTGATGAGCAAGTAGATGCAATGTTATAAAAGCTTAAATAATATTAGAAGAGATTAAACACTGATGTTTGGTTGACAGGAAATACTACAAATTAACTCCTTTTTCTGCTAGTAACTGTCTTAATTTAGCTAATTCTGCTTCGGCTAAATCTGCACGTTGTTTTTCCTGTTCTGCACGCTGTTTTTCTTGTTCTACTGGTGTAGGCAACCAGTTATGATCTCGATCATACCAACGTAGCCACGATCTAGTTAATCCTTGATATTCTCCATGCCATAAGCCTAAACCCAATTCTGCCTCTTCTAACCATACCCCCAGTCCATTTATTGACAAAGGTTGATAACGACTCATTACCAACCCAAAACAATTAAACTCATCTGTATAACGGTTATAAACAAAATAATAGGGGATTCTCAGGATTTGTTCATAAACTGACCATTTATTAGGAGGTTGATTAACTTCCCTTAAACTTCTGCCTAAATCCTCTGCTTCTGTACCTGGTGATATCAATTCTATAGCAACAAAAGGATTTACTCCCTCCTGCCAAGTAACGTAACTTAATCTGAGTTCTGTTTCTTGATAAAATCGAGATACCCCCAACACTGCAAACCAATCTGGGCGCTTATACCATTGGGGATGGCGGGAATCATAATATAAGTTTAAATCACTACCTGTAAATATATTATCTTCACTATAGGTAGGTGGGCGAAACGTAAGGCGTAATAATTCAGGTTGTAATAAGTGAAATTCATCCGGCAATCCCCGTTCCTCCTGATTTTCACTAGGTAAATCATACATTGTAGGCAATGCTTCTTGAGGAGATAATGGAGGATCTATTTGATACATGATTGATTAGCTCCCTGCGTTAGCGTCGCTGATTATGGATTATGTTCGCAATTTGAGCATTTAAACTTATTATAACCCCTTAGCTTAACATAGACGTGACCACAGGAGGACACGGTTTCCGATTCCTATATGTTTTGAGATGGGGCAAATGTGGAATGATTAGCTAGAATGATAAAACAACAAGCACAACAAGCGCAGTTTATCGTTGTCAGTTTGCACCTTCCGATGATAAAATCAGCCGAACGCACAATTGGCGTAACTCAAGCTAGAGGTGATCAGCAAAAGGCAAGAGGCAAAAGGCAAAAGGCAAGAGTACAATAATGATATTCTGACCAATTACCCATGACCAATTACCCATTACCAATCACCAACTACCTTGATTTTCTGTTAAAAATAGTTTATATACAAACCGGATTCGAGATTGCCTACGGCACGCTAAGATAACAGGACGACCTATAGAATGACCTCCGAACAAATAATTAGACGTTCCGATATATTAAACACCCAAGTAATTACCCGCGATAATGGCAAAAGGCTGGGTATAGTGAGTCAACTTTGGGTAGACATTGATCAAAGAGAGGTTGTGGCGCTTGGGTTGCGAGACAGCCTGATCTCTATCTCTGGACTGCCTCGCCAAATGTATCTTAGCAGTATCAACCAAATCGGTGATGTGATCTTGGTTGATAATGAAGATGTGATCGAAGATGTTGATGTGGAAGCTCTCAGTAACTTGATGAACTGGGAAGTGATCACTGAAACAGGGGAAGTATTAGGCAGAGTTAGGGGCTTTAAATTCAATGGCGAAAGTGGTAAAATTTACTCTATTGTCATCGCTTCCTTGGGAGTACCCCAAATACCTGACCAGTTTTTGAGTACCTATGAAATATCCATAGATGAAGTTGTCAGCACCGGACCGAGTAGACTGATTGTATTTGAAGGTGCAGAAGAACGGGTAAACCAGTTAACAGTCGGTGTTTTAGAACGGTTGGGTATTGGTAGAGCGCCTTGGGAAAGAGATGCAGAAGAAGAATATGGTTATTCTGCACCCCGCGCAGTTTCTCCAGCAAACCAGTTACCTAGTGGTGTACCTTTAGAACCCCCTAAACCCAAAGTTCGCACTCCTGAACCTGTAGCACAGGAAGAGGAAGAATGGACCGAAGATTATATAGAAGAAGAAATACCACAGCGTCGGGTAATGGAAGCCCGCGCTTATGAATCCATACGCTACGAAGAGGAAGAAGAAGATAACTGGAGTGAAGCAACGAGTAGCGATAGATATCAAGCACCAGCACCTAAAAAACCAGCACCTCAACCCTATAGCAAAACCTACGCTGATGAATATGATGATTATGATGATGTAGAAGGTGATGCTTGGGATGATGCTCCCAAACCTGTGAATATTCCTAAGAAGGTGAAGGAAAGACAGGTGGAATACGAGGAAGAAGGCGGATATTAAGTTTTGTAAACCCCACCCCCAACCCCC
>NZ_JADEXH010000033.1:0-70963 GCF_015207205.1 Sphaerospermopsis sp. LEGE 08334
CCAGTCCCCAGGCCCCAGTGCCCAATCACAATAATTGCCAGTGAAACGGTACAGTTAAACAAGGTCAAATAGATAGAGACACACGGGAAAATGACAGACGTTGAACTTAAACCTTGTTTCCTAACTCCCAAAAGAGTACAACCAGAGTATCCCCTGTTTGTCTATTTACCAGGAATGGATGGAACTGGTCAAATGTTGCGATCGCAAACAACTGGCTTAGAACTGGGTTTTGATGTCCGTTGTTTAGCGATCCCCAGACAAGACCTCACTACCTGGGATGTGCTGACTAAGAACGTTTTAGACTTAATTCACGCAGAATTAGAAAGAAGTTGTCACCGTCCAGTTTATCTGTGTGGTGAGTCCTTTGGGGGTTGTTTGGCTATGAAAGTCGCTACCCAATCACCACAATTATTCAAACGTATTATTTTAATTAATCCTGCTTCAGCTTTTCAATTACGTCCTTGGCTCAATTCTTTATCTCAGCTGACTGACTTTGTGCCATCATGGTTTTATGATGTTGGGGCATTGGGATTATTACCATTTTTGGCATCGTTATCAAGGATGTCTAGTAGTATTCGCCATGAACTGCTGAGAACTATGCGTTCTTTACCAGCAGAAACTGTAAATTGGCGGTTGTCGTTATTGCGAGAGTTTCAAATTGAAGAGAAAAAATTGCAACAATTGACACAACAAGTATTATTAATAGCTGGGGGGAGCGATCGCTTGTTACCTTCTGTGAGTGAAGTGGAACGGTTAGATCAGATTTTACCTAATCCTAAGAAATTAATTTTACCTGATAGTGGTCATGCTTGTTTATTAGAGGAAGATGTGAATTTGTATAAGATTTTGAAGGATCATGAATTTGTAGAATCTTTAAAATACAGTCATGCTACTAAGTAGGTAAACAGAAAAAACCGAAATATGTAACGAAAAGTAAAATCGACGTAAAATTAAACCTTCAGCAGCGTATCTTATACATGATACGCAGTAATCACTATTTTCTGATCAGGACTATAAATAGATTCTACCCTTGGATATTGATCATGAATCCACCAAACTTTAATTCTATTACCTTGGGCTGGCGCAGTACCTGATATTGAGTAACCAGCATCAATCATTAATTTCTCAAATTGAGTTGCGCTTAATGTTTGACATTTGAACTGTGGTAGTCCCTGGATTTTATGCTTGTTTAGGGTCATGGGTAGCCTGGTAAATTATGAATATTTTGTATCTTACTACCCTACGCTTTTCACAACTTGTAAAGCAATAAACCAGATTGTACGTAGTCCAATTAATTATTGGACATAGTCCAATTAAATAGGTAGCCTGATAAATTATGAATATTTTGTATCTTACTACCCTATTTTTTTCATAACTTGTAAACCAATAACTCATATTGGATTTAATCCAATTCAATCTTTTACGTTACTAACCTATCCTTTTCTCAACCTCATCTCCAAATGAGTCATAAGTACCCTGATAAGTTGTAAAAATCTTATACCCTGGTAATACTAAAGCCATCCCTGCATGACTGTGAATCTTACCTGGATATCTATAAGGTTGATCATCAGGAACAGCACCACCAAGGCGAATCTGTATTCCTGGTAGCCATAAGTATAAGCCAGGAATTAATAAATCCATGCTATAAGCAATTTCTCTCATAGCTTGATTGTCATCAAGAGAGTTATTAGCAATAAAGCTCAACCTAGTGTTTATGATATTTAACATAGTTTTTTTCATCCCCAAGCGGGGAACTTTGACAAGATGGCTTAGTTTCAATCCCTAATAGGGATTATCTTAACAGGAGTTTCCACACGCTGGAAATTTTGAGCAATACTGGTACAAGTAAGGAAGGTTTACAGAACATTACAAAAATGACGATTCAACCTACAAACACAGCATTATTAGATTGGAGTGGTGATACTTTAGCCATTGGCTTGTTTGAAGATGCAGTAGAGTTAACCGGCGATTTAGCGACTCTGAATGAGAAAAGCGGCGGAATTTTCTCAGAAATCATTGCCGAAGAAGAATTTACAGGTAAAGCTAACAGCACCGTTGTTATTCGCGTAGGTGCTAGTCATCCCGTGCGGAAGGTGATTTTGGTAGGTTTGGGAAAACCGGATGCTTTGAAATTAGAAACTTTACGCCGTGTTGCGGCTACAATAGCGCGAACTGCCAAAAAGCAAAAAACCAAAACTCTGGCAGTTAGTTTACCAGTTTACAACAACGATCCAGCAGCTACAGCCCAAGCGATCGCAGAAGGCGCACAACTGGCACTTTACCAAGATACTCGCTTTAAATCTGAACCAGAAGATAAAAATCCCAACATCGAAACTATTGATTTATTGGGTTTAGCTGGACAAGAAGCGGCTATTACCCGTGCAGAACAAATTGTTTCTGGGGTAATTTTAGCAAGGCAGTTAGTAGCCGCCCCAGCTAACGCTGTGACACCGATTACAATGGCAGAAACCTCCCAAGCAATAGCTAAAGAACACGGTTTAGAATTACAAATTTTGGAAAAAGAAGATTGTGAAAAATTAGGTATGGGGGCATATTTAGGAGTAGCCCAAGCTTCTGACTTACCACCTAAATTTATTCACCTCACTTACAAACCAGCTACCGCACCCAGACGCAAATTAGCAATTATTGGTAAAGGTTTAACTTTTGACTCTGGTGGTTTGAACATTAAAGGCGCTGGTAGCGGCATTGAAACCATGAAAATTGACATGGGTGGCGCTGCGGCAACTTTAGGCGCTGCAAAAGCGATCGGTCAATTAAAGCCAGATGTAGAGGTTCACTTTATCTCAGCCGTCACCGAAAACATGATTAGCGGTAAGGCAATGCACCCCGGAGACATCTTAACCGCATCAAATGGCAAAACAATCGAAGTCAACAATACTGATGCTGAAGGGCGTTTAACCTTGGCTGATGCTTTGGTTTATGCGGATAAGTTGGGTGTAGATGCGATCGTTGATTTAGCTACCCTCACAGGTGCTTGTGTAGTGGCTTTGGGTGATGATATCGCTGGTTTATTCACACCTGATGATGGGGTAGCTTCCCAACTGCAAACTGCCTCAGAAGCAGCAGGTGAGAAAATTTGGCGGATGCCAATGGAAGAAAAGTATTTTGAGGGGTTAAAATCTGGTATTGCGGACATGAAGAATACTGGGCCACGTTATGGTGGTTCTATTACTGCGGCTTTGTTTTTGAAGCAGTTTGTGAAGGATACTCCTTGGGCGCACCTAGATATTGCCGGTCCAGTTTGGGCTGATAAAGAAAATGGTTACAACGGTGCTGGTGCTACCGGTTTTGGTGTGAGAACTTTGGTTAGTTGGGTTTTGAGTTAGTTTTTCGGTTTGATACAGCAGGAGTCAGGAGTAAAACTCTCTTTTTGTCTAGGTTTCAAGTAAGACTCTGTACCAGATTGATCTGTAATCTGCTGTAAATTATTAAAGGTTCTGCTTTGGGTGTGATCCAAGGTAGAGCCTTTTTATTAAGAAAATCGAGTGAGCCAAAACCACGCCCGATAAAGTATCAGAGATTATTCCCCAGCCTCCTGACTCCTGACTCCTGACTCCTGACTCCTGCTATAGTTTTTCATGCCTTTTTTGGGAATTTTTAATTGTTGAGTGTTGCGATCTGATAAAATTTGTAAGGTTTCTTTGAGCTAGGAGCAATGGGATCGACTGGTGTAAGGATAGCAATTGACGCTATGGGAGGGGATTACGCACCCGCTGAAATCGTCGCTGGCGCATTACGAGCGAAAGAAGAATTGGGTGTGAAAATCTTGTTGGTGGGTGATCAGCAACAAATTGAAGCTGTGATACCTCCAAAAACCAATATGGTAGGATTAGAGATTGTTCCTGCACAGGAAGCGATCGCAATGGATGAAGAGCCTTTAAACGCAGTTAGAAAAAAGCGTAAGGCTTCAATCAACGTAGCGATGGATTTAGTGAAAAATAATCAAGCAGATGCAGTATTTTCTGCTGGACACTCTGGGGCAGCAATGGCATCAGCTTTACTACGTTTAGGCAGATTACCAGGAATTGATCGTCCAGCCATAGGTACAGTATTCCCAACTATTAAAGCAGGTAAGCCAGTATTAATACTGGATGTTGGTGCAAATGTAGACTGTCGCCCTAAATTTTTAGAGCAGTTTGCAGTCATGGGTTCAATTTATAGTCAATATGTTTTGGGAATGCCTGAACCCAAAATAGGATTATTGAATATCGGTGAAGAAGACACCAAAGGTAACGAAACTGCCCTTCGCGCCCATCAATTATTAAGGGAAAATACCCAAATAAATTTTAGCGGTAATGCGGAAGGACGTGATGTATTATCAGGAGAATTTGATGTTATAGTCTGTGATGGCTTCGTTGGTAATGTGTTATTAAAATTTGCCGAAGCAGTAGGAGGAGTAATTTTACAAATTCTGCGGGAAGAACTACCCCAAGGTATCCGGGGGCAAATTGGTACTGCAATTTTAAAACCTAACCTGAAGCGCGTTAAACAACGCATGGATCACGCCGAACATGGGGGAGCATTATTATTAGGCGTAAATGGAATTTGTTTTATCGGTCATGGAAGTTCTCAAGCGCCTTCTATATTTAGTGCTATTCGCATGGCCAAAGAAGCTGTAGATAATCAGGTATTGCAAAGACTACAGTCACAATATCAACTTCTACAAAGCGAAAGCGAATAGCCTGATTTGATATAGATTCCATAGTCATTTGTCATTAGTCATTAGTCATTCATGAATGGGGTTTGCTGACTGCTGACTGCTTCTTGACAACTGACAATTGACAATTGACAATTGACAACTGGGGAGATTTAGGAGTGCAGAATTTATTCAATCAAGGCATAGCAATTATAGGAAGTGGTTCGGCTGTACCAGCAACTTCCTTGGATAACCAGACTTTGACTCAACTGGTGGAAACTTCAGATGAGTGGATTACCACAAGAACAGGAATTAGTCAACGGCAGTTAGCATTACCGCCAGAATCATTGACTACATTAGCTACTGATGCCAGTAAACAGGCGATCGCCGCCGCAGGAATTAAAGCAGAAGATATAGATTTAATTTTGCTGGCAACATCTACACCAGATGACTTATTTGGTAATGCTTGTCGCATTCAAGCTGAATTAGGAGCAGTTAAAGCAGTCGCCTTTGATTTAACCGCAGCCTGTTCGGGGTTTGTATTTGGACTGGTGACAGCAGCCCAATATATTAGAACAGGTGTTTATCAAAATGTACTGTTGATAGGAGGAGATATCCTCTCTCGTTGGGTAGATTGGCAAGATCGGCGCACTTGTGTGCTATTTGGTGATGGTGCTGGGGCGGTAGTATTGCAAGCAAATAAGAGCGATCGCCTATTAGGATTTTCCCTGAAGAGTGATGGTAGTCAAAATCACCATCTCAACCTGGGTTATCAAGGCACTACAAAACAAGTAACACCAGATATTCACGTACCTACAGGCACTTATCACCCCATCACGATGAACGGTAAAGAAGTATACCGTTTTGCAGTTCAGAAAGTGCCAGAAGTCATAGACAAAGCTTTATTTGAAGCTCATCTCAGCGTAGAGAAAATAGATTGGTTAATATTACATCAAGCAAATCAGCGTATTATTAACGCTGTAGCTGATCGGTTAAATATTCCTGAACATAAAGTAATCAGTAACGTTGCCCATTATGGGAACACCTCCGCCGCTTCCATTCCCCTCGCATTAGATGAAGCAGTAAGGCAAGGAAAAATTAAACCAAATGATATCATTGCTACCTCTGGTTTTGGCGCAGGTTTAACCTGGGGTGCAGCCATTTTTCAATGGGGAAGATAGGTGACAGGTGACAGGTGACAGGTGACTGGGTAATCAATTTCATTTTTCCCAATCACCAATCACCAATTACCAATTACCAATTACCAATTACCAATTACCAATTACCAATTACCAATTACCAATTACCAATTATCAATTATCAAATGACAAAAACTGCATGGGTGTTTCCCGGACAAGGTTCACAAACCTTAAACATGGGAATGGATCTACTAGATATAGCGTCTGCTAAGGCAAAATTTGAAGAAGCTGAAGCAATTTTAGGGTGGTCTGTGAGTGAAATTTGTGCAGACGAAGAAAAACTATCACGCACACTTTACACCCAACCTTGTTTATATGTGATCGAAAGTATTCTTGCGGACTTATTACGAGAAAAAGGAGAAAAACCAGATTTAGTTGCCGGTCACAGTTTAGGAGAATATATTGCTCTTTATGTTGCTGGTGTTTTTGACTGGTGTACAGGTTTACAATTAGTTAAACGTCGTGCAGAAATTATGGATAATACTGCTGGGGGAATGATGGCAGCATTACTTAATTTTGATCGGGAACAATTAGAAAAATTAATTGCAGAAACCCCGGATGTAGTGTTAGCAAATGATAATAGTCCCGCACAAGTCGTAATTTCAGGAACTCCCGAAGCTTTACAAACTGTAATGTCTAATGTCAAAGCAAAACGGGCATTACCTTTAAAAGTTTCCGGTGCATTTCATTCCCATTTAATGCAAGCAGCATCACAGGAATTTCAAGAAATATTAGATAGCATAGTTTTCCAAACAGCAGAAGTTCCCGTTTCTTCTAATGTTGATCCTGTGCCTACAACTGATGCAGAAATTTTAAAACAGCGTTTAACTCAACAAATGACTGGTTCAGTACGGTGGAGAGAAATTGCATTACAATTACCAGAATTTGGTATTACAAAAGTAGTAGAAATTGGACCAGGTAACGTTTTAACTGGTTTGATTAAGCGGACTGTTGATGGTGTGGAATTGAAGAATATTCGTAATACTGGGGAGTTGCCAGTTTAAGTAGCAAAGCGATCTTTATCAATACAAATCTGAACTCATAACGATCTTTCTCACGCAATGGAGTAACAAGAGTGCTGAAAATAGTAGTAAATGCAACCAAGGGTGGAGTAGGAAAAACAACAGTTGCTACAAATATTGCTTTACTACTAGCCCAGCAAAACTACCGTGTTTGGGCTTTAGACTTGGCTGGAAGAAGCCGAATGGGTAAGTTCTTAGAATCTACAGGTCACTTTGCAAATGACAAAAATAAGATAGATATTAGAGAAACATGCTCATTGGTTGCCGTTTGTAAACTTGTCCCCTTTAGACTTTACATCGGATGAAATATTCTCGCAAAGTCTACGCTCTGTTCTTGCTGAACTTGATATGTGAGAAAATTTATGTCTAAGCTGACTGAGACACTACAAAACCAAGTATCAGGAAATTTAAAAGGTATATCCATCACATTCGACTCGAATTTACTTGAGCAAGAGTTAATTGATAACCTCGGTAATTATCTTTCTACAAAGTCAGTAGACAAACTAATTGAATTAGCCTTTGCTATTACTTCTACAAAAAAATTAAATATTCAACATAGTATTATAGATCAGATACAGTATAAATCAGCTAAAAAATTAATAGAAGTAATATCTCAAAAGTCAACTACTAACATGGAGAAGTTACAGCAAGTAACAATTCCACGATGGATGGTCTTAATTCTGGGTTCTGAAATTCATCTTATGAATGGTCAATATCCTTTGACAACAGAGGATGTTATTAATCTTGTCTTGCGTCTTTGTTTAGATTTATTAGCACATTCAATTGGTAATAATGGGCAATCTACAAAAAAAGTTAGTTGAACATTTGCTTTCTTTATCACCCAAAGAAAAACGTGAGATTGCTAATCGTATTGTTCAAGTTTTAGGGGGTGATCCTACACCTCAAGTTACTGGACTGCCGGTACGCAGAGGTTTTACAGACGGAGGTATAGATGGTAAAATCCCAATTCTGATTAAGGAACGTGTTATTAGACAGAAATTGAAACGTATTTCGGATGATTACGAAATACCTGTAGATACAATTGAGGAGGAATTTAGATGGGTAGAAACTCAAGCTGGTTTTAACATCAAGATAGAAAAAGATGAATTTCAAAGAGATACGCTGAATGCGTTTGTGGAAGATTTACGACGTGAGCATATTTTTGCAGGAGTGATTATTACAGCAGTGAAATTATGTCCCGATGCTCAAGCAGAGTTTAAACGTCATAATTCAAAAAGTAATATGGATTTGTGTCATATTCTTTTAGAAAATTTGCTCAGTGGAGATATATCTTGTCCAAATATTTTCTTCGTTGCTGGTGATATTAGTGAAAATATAAGAAAAAATCTGAGAGAATTTATAAATATTAAATGAATAGTGGGAATTAAACATAAATTATCAGTATTTTTTGCTTAAATCCCACTATATATCAAATGCCAAAAAGTAGCTAATGAACTAGACAGACAAGAACAAAAAGTCATTCAGACAATCATTCAAAAATTATCTAACTTGACCAAATTCGTGTTCTACATCTGCCATGTTTTCATATTCACGCTCTGGCATTTGTCGGAGAACGTCAATTACTTCCTGACTTGCATTTTGCTGTCTGGCATGGTTAACCAAATCTTCTTTATTTGCAGGAAAATCTATGCCACTAAGACTTCTGGAAATATCAATTGCTGATACTGCCATAACCTAACCTCTATATAATTGGTTGTTTAATATCTAGGCTATTAGTGTTCGCTTTTTATATTCTCTACCTGCGGTTGCATCTTAATTTTATCTTTGTGTTAAATCGTTAGCTTATATGTGAGGATAGGGAATAGGGAATAGGGAATAGGGAAAAAGTCAGGGGTGAAAAAGCGATTCAGTCCAATTCTACTGTATGCTTAATTTTAGTCTTATTTGAATTATCTTCCGTGACCAGAGAACGCGAACCTTTTATTAGTTTAGCACTTTACCACGCTTTCAAGTGGTCAGTGGTTAGCCCCATGTTACACGCTTACTTTGGGGGTAAAATTTATGGGGTGGAAAATGTTCCCAAAACTGGACCATTGGTGGTAGTTAGCAACCATGCAAGTTATTTTGACCCTCCCATAGTTTCTAACTGTGTATCTCGACCAGTTGCATACATGGCTAAGGAAGAATTATTTAAAGTGCCTGTTTTAGCCCAAGCTATTAAATTATACGGTGCTTATCCCGTCAGTCGCGGTGCTGCTGACCGTGCGGCTATTCGTGCGGCTTTAGAATATTTAGAGAATGGTTGGGCTGTAGGTGTGTTTTTAGAAGGAACTCGCACCCCAGATGGTCGTATTCATGACCCCAAAAGAGGTGCAGCACTGTTAGCTGCAAAAGCCAAAGCGCCTTTATTACCGGTGAGTTTGTGGGGGAGTGAAAACGTTGTCCAAAAAGGTACACCTATTCCTCGTAAAGTCCCGATGACTATTAGAATTGGTAAATTGATAGATGCACCAACTTCTACACATAAGGAAGAATTAGAATCTATAACTCGTAAATGTGCAGATGTAATTAATGAAATGCACGATTTAGGAAGATAATTAGGAAAGAGTTCCCTAACTTTTTTGGATAAGTTGGGGTTCTCTATTTTAAGATATATACTCTAAGGATGTGGTAATAGTTTATAAGATTGTGTAAATTTGAAGTTATTAAAGAACTTATGTAAAATTTTGCTCCTGGCTAATCTAAAATCCAAAATCTAAAATCTAAAATTGATATGAGTGGCTTTGAAGCCAAAAATTTATTACAACGTCTCAATAATTTAGTATTAGTCCGATTTTTACTTTTAATTGCTTCTGGTTGGGTAATTATACAACTACTAGATTATTTTCAAGTGGTAATTGTGATTTTCACATTTGCTGCTATTTTGGCTTTTTTACTTAGCTATCCTGTAAAATGGTTGCAAAGGTTTTTACCTCACGGTTTAGCAGTTATTTTTGTTTTTTTAGTCAGTATTGTTATTCTTGGGGGTATAGCAATTACTGTAGGTTTAGCTGTTTTATCTCAAGGACAACAATTAGTAAATAGTATTAGTATTTTTTTAAATTCTTTAGTCACTTTAATAGAGCAAATAGAGCAATTTTTACAAAGTCGTAATTTGCAGATAGATTTAAGTGTTATTGAAACTCAAATACGTGAACAAGCCGTATCAACTTTAGTGACAAGTTTAGCTATTTTACAAGGATTGCTTACTAATTTTATTACTTTTATTTTAATTGCTGTTGTGGCTTTTTTTATGTTACTTGATGGGGAAAAACTTTGGAATTTGATACTAAAAATTATACCTTATAATCAACGCAATCAAGTTACTACAGTTATTAAACGTAATTTTTTAGGTTTTTTTAGAGGTCAATTATTATTAACTTTGTTTCTCACAAGTGCCACATTTGTGGTTTTTATGTTATTAAATGTGCCTTTTGCTTTGCTCCTTTCAATTATAGTCGGCATAATTGATGTTATTCCTGGTATTGGGGCAACTTTGGGAATTAGTACAGTTAGTTTAATTATTTTATCTCAAGATGTTTGGTTGGCTTTAAGGGTATTGGGTGCTTGTATTATTCTCCAACAAATTCAAGATAATTTAATTGCCCCAAGAGTTATGCAAGGTACTTTAAATCTTAATCCGGTTGTGGTTTTTTTTGCTGTTATATTGGGTGCAAGAGTCGCTGGTTTATTGGGTATTTTTATCTCTATTCCCATTACAGGTATTATTGTTTCTTTGTTGGAAATTGAGGAAATGAAATCAGAAATTTAGTGATTAGTGATTGGTGATTGGTGATTGGGTAGAAATTTATGATTACGAATTACAATTTATTAATGACTTTACTATATTAGAGAAATGATGTAAAATATAAATTATAAAAAAATCATGGTAGAATTATGTCAGATTTAAGAGAACAATTAAAAGAAAACCTGGATGAAGCGGAATGGGATTGGCTAGTTCCCCATGCACAAAGAGATGTAATCATTATAGTAGCAGATGGTTTAGATTTGTTAGATGTGGGAGAGGCGATCGCAACTGATAATATTCCCTCTGTGCAAAATTGGATTGATGAACAATTGCTGGCCAAACCTTCACCAGAACAGTTGGGAAATTGGAATAGCGATCGCACTAAGAGGTTTAATGCTTTAATTGTTGAACCTTATGTTTTGGTACAAGAAAAAGCAGCTGCTTAATAACAAAACTTACGCAAAACAGAACCTAAGTAGGGGTAATTCATGAATTACCTCTACGCAAGAATCAGGTTTTGAGTTTAATATTGTGTAAGTCCTAAATAATTTATAATTAATAATTACTACTCAAATAAGCATGAGCCAAGGAGCTAACACTTATTAAAACCTGGATGTGTATTGGTGGGAGTAGGTGGTGGAGGAAAAAATTTCATCCTAGAAGACTTAGCTTTCTTGTTACCAGAATTGTTACCATAGTTTCAGATTAGATGTTGAAGCCTTGATTCAGTCTGAAACCTTAGAACTACTAGAATGGCATCGCCTCTGCCAGCACCTTTCCACCTTTGCGGCAACTAAGTTAGGGGCGATAGTTGCCCGTGCCTTGCCAATTCCATCAACTCTGGAGGAAAGTAAAGAGTTGTTGGCACAAACCAAAGAAGTCTATCAACTGGAAAGCCGACTGACACCAGGGTTATCCTTTGAAGGCGTTCAAGATATTGGTGACTCCTTAGAACGTGCGGAATTACAGGGAATTTTATCAGGTGAGGAACTGTTAGCGATCGCTACTACCCTTGCCGGTGCGAGAAATTTACGGCGGGTAATTGATAACCAGGAAGATGTACCCATTTTAACTGAGTTAGTCGCCGAGTTGCGTACTTACCCAGAATTAGAGCAAGAAATTCACCGTTGTATTGATGAACGAGCGCAAGTGACAGATCGCGCTAGTCAGAAATTAGGGGAGATTCGGGAAGATTTACGCAGGTTACGCAGTCAAATTACCCAAAAACTGCAAAATATCATCCAAGTTAAATCAAATGCCCTGCAAGAGTTGATTATTACTCAAAGGGGCGATCGCTATGTTCTGCCTGTAAAAGCACCGCAAAAAGACGCAATTCCTGGTATTGTTCACGACACATCTACTAGTGGCGCAACTTTGTATATTGAGCCTAACAGCATTGTGCAAATGGGCAACCAATTACGCCAAGCTGTCAAAAGAGAACAGGTAGAAGAAGAAGCCATACGCAGGAATTTAACTACACAAGTTGCAGAAGTTAAAACTGATTTAGAAAAGTTATTAGCCATTGTTACAACTCTGGATTTAGCTACAGCCAAAGCCAGGTATAGTTTCTGGTTGGGTGCAAATCCGCCCCGCTTTATTAATCCCCAAGATCAAGAAATAATCACCCTGCGGCAATTACGACATCCTTTGTTAGTTTGGCAACAACAACATGAACAAGGACATCCTGTAATTCCCGTTGATTTGTTGATTAGTCCTCATATTAAAGTAGTCACAATTACTGGACCTAATACGGGTGGTAAAACAGTAACTTTAAAAACCTTGGGGTTAGCGGCTTTAATGGCCAAGGTGGGTTTATTTGTTTCCGCCCGTGAACCAGTGGAAATTCCTTGGTTTAGTCAGATTTTAGCCGATATTGGGGATGAACAATCATTACAACAAAGCTTATCGACATTTTCCGGGCATATTCGCCGGATTAGTCGAATTTTGAATGCTATTAGTGAGGGAACAGGGAACAGGGAACAGGGAACAGGGGAAGAAGCAGGGGAGCAGGAAGAGGCAGAGGAGCAGGGAGCAGGGTGCAGGGGAGAAGACTTTTCCCCAATCACCAATCACCAATCACCAGTCACCAGTCACCAATCCCTAGTTTTACTTGATGAAGTGGGAGCAGGTACAGATCCGGTGGAAGGAAGTGCATTAGCGATCGCTCTCCTTAAATATTTGGCGGATCATGCTCAGTTAACCATTGCTACTACTCACTTTGGAGAATTAAAAGCTTTAAAATATGACGATATTAGGTTTGAAAACGCCTCAGTCGAATTTAACGAAGCCACCCTTTCACCTACCTATCGGTTATTGTGGGGTATTCCCGGACGTTCCAACGCCTTAACCATTGCCTTACGCTTAGGCTTAAAACCAGAAGTCATAGAAGCTGCAAAAAGTCAAGTGGGAGAAACAACGGACGAAGTTAACCAAGTAATAGCAGGGTTAGAAGCTCAAAGGCGCAGTCAAGAAACCAAAGCAGCAGAAGCACAAGAAATATTAAAGCAAGCTGAGAAATTATACAAAGAAGTTTCCCAAAAGGCCGCAGCTTTACAGGAGAGGGAAAAGGACTTGCGAGCCTCCCAAGAAATAGCCGTACAAAAAGCAATTCAAGAAGCAAAAGGAGAAATTGCCCAAGTTATTCGTCGCTTACAACAGGGTCAACCAACGGCTCAGGATGCACAAAAAGCAACAAAAGTATTAAGTGATATTTCGGGAAAATATCAACCAGCACCAGCACCCAAACCCAAACCCGGTTTTATGCCTAAAGTGGGCGATCGCATTCGTATACCCAAACTAGGGCAAACCGCCGAAGTCATAACCGCCCCGGATGCAGATGGAGAGTTCAGTGTGCGCTTTGGCATCATGAAAATGACAGTGAAATTACAAGACGTAGAATCTTTAGATGGGCAGAAACCAGAACCCATAGTCAAACCCAAACCAACACCAAGCGTTACCCCAGCACCAACACCAACTGTAGCCATTCGCACATCTAAAAATACCATTGATTTGCGCGGAAAAAGGGTAGCAGATGCCGAATATATATTAGATAAAGCAATTTCTGAAGCTGTTGGACAAATATGGATTATTCACGGACACGGAACTGGTAAACTAAAGCAAGGAGTTCACGCATTCTTGCAGCAACACCCCAGAGTTAGCCATTATGAACCAGCAGAACAAGCAGATGGTGGTACTGGTGTCACTATTGCTCATGTAAATTAGGGCATTGGGCATTGGGAAAAACTATTACCCAATTACCAATTACCAATTACCAATTACCAATTACCAACTACCAGTCTTAACCAAAGCATCATGAACTTATCATATTTAAACAAGAAATTTTCATATAAAGTAAAACCAAAACAAGAGCTGTTTACTAAACTTATTTACAGCTACATGACGAGAAACCAATTTTCATACTTGATGGTCTGTTTCAAAAAGGGTAACAGCAACAGCCTTTATTCGCCTGATCAACTATGCTAAAAGTTATGCAATCGGCCGCCAATTCAGCAACACCGAATTCCCAGTGGGAGGAACTAAGCCAATTTCCAACCCCCAATACCGTTCAATGGGAAAATATTAAAACCCAGTTAGATTTGGTGTTATTAGCACTAGAAACTTTAACTGGCATTGGTTCTGATGCTATGCTATCTGCGGCGATTAATCTCCAGTTAGAGTCAAAAGTACCAGATAGGGTGGCCTTGTGGCGACTGCGCCAATCTAACCCCATACGCAAAGGTCAAGGAGGGCGGAAAAAACTAGATGTAGATGAAGCGCGATCGCTGGTTCTGATTACTTGCTATCTTGCCAAACAACACCAAGAATTAATTCGGCGTGCTGTTGGGTTATTAGAAACAATAGCTGCCAAAAATCAAGAACCTCATCAAAATGCTTTATTGGGAGATTATATAGATGCTTTCTGTAACACCTACCAAGAACGGATGGAAGAGGATGAACAAATCTCCACAGATTTGCTAACCAACTTAGCAATAAAACTCCTGGTAGATTTACTATTTTATAGCGCCCCTACTGGACACCGCCGCCTGTGGTTAACATTGTTGGATCGATCCACAAAACAATTTTAGATTTTAGATTTTAGATTTTAGATTTTAGATTTTAGATTTTAGATTTGAAATCACTGATCCAAAATCGAAAATTCTCTTTTGTCCCCATTGCCATTTTTGCTATGCCTGGATCAAATTCTGTCATTCGTCGCTACACTCCCCCCACTTGTACACTGGAAATCTTGGCGCAAAGCTCACCTTTATCTCGTTTGATAGGGCAAACAGTCCTGAATCAACTTCGTTTTCAACTGCACTTTGATGATCCAACACTACCAGAAGAACTGAGAGTACCTATTCAGGGCGATCATGATCAACTAGAAGCCTTGTGTAATGCTGTTACTAACTACGTTCAGGCACTTCTGCAAAAATCAGCAGATAACTTTTGTCTCACTTCCTTAGAATCCCAACCATCAAGCAAAACATCTGACCAACCAGAAGTACAAGATGTTACCCCATCCTCATCATCGTCGCCTAAAATCCCAAATCCCTCTAATATGGGAATTTTAGAGGCGACAATTTATTTAGAATCTAGTGACAATTTAACTCATAAACTATATCTCGGTTCCCTTGCTAGTCAAACGTCAGGACCGATAATTCAACTTACTCTATTACAACTATTTGACTTGTCCACGGCCTTAGAAGAATATTCCACTGATGTCATCACACTACCAAATCTCAACAGTGAGAAATCAATAATTCCCAGTTTGCCTACTTGGACACCTATAGCGGCAGTCATAGCACTAGCTTTGGGTTTAGCTCCCTTAACCTGGCAATATGCCAGTAGCATCAGGCAAAATCAGCAGACAGCTAAAAATACTAATTCTGATACACAACCAGCAACTACTGAAACTGCACCCCCTCCTAACTTAACCACTCCTCAAGGAGAATTGACTCCCTTTGCTGGTTTACCATCTCCCCCTAGTAGTGGTGATACTATAAAGCTGCCTGATGTAGAAACTCCCATTATACCCGCTGATTCTACTCTAGATCCAAAACCTCTGACTTTCCCTAATGGTACTGTCCCACCCGCGGCTAGAACATTGCCAAATAATGGACTGACAATACCACCACAAACACAGCCCGTCCCTCCTAGCAGTCTACAAATTCCAGGAACAGAACCAATACCCAGTTCCCAACAAAACTCTACAGGAGTGATTAACCAAGGTGGTATTCCTCCTGTCACTGGTCAAAATTTGCCTTCTGGAAATACAAGTAGTATCTCTTCTATATCTGGATCTATTGCTACCTTACCTAACGATGTGCAGAGTCAGATTTCTGAACAAATATCCTCTCCACGACAGGTACAACAATTAGATCAGGCTGCTTCTGCAACCAAATCTCCCGATAATGATTTAATAGAAAAATTGCGATCAGCAAGACAAAGACCATTCCCAACAGAGGTTGCTGCTGAAGAAAACAAATTATTTGATGTACCTCAAGCAGCAGAAGCTAGAGCTTATTTACAAAAGAATTGGCGGCCACCTACGGGATTTTCCCAGACACTAGAATATAGTCTGATTTTAGGTGTTGACGGTACTATTGAACGCATTTTACCCTTGAACCGAGCCGCTAGAGAATATATTAATGACACTGGTATACCAGAAATTGGTAAACCCTTTGTTTCTACTAATCAAGCTGGACAAAACCTCAGACTCAGAGTTGTCTTTAGTCCCGATGGTAAGGTGCAGACGTTCCCAGAAGCCCCTTGATTATGTGTAAGAATTCAGGAGTCAGGAGTCAGGAGGAGGTTGGAAAATTTCTTTGCTATCTCTCGAAATCCAAAAAAATGCACACTTTTTCAGGTATACCCTTGAAAACCCTGGCATTTTTTTCCTCTTTATCAGCACTTCGACAAGCTCACTGACCACCCGTAACCTTTGTTCTATCTGGGTTTTACATTTATATGGCTTACGCCACGCTTCGCTATCAGCAAGCCCTATTTATCGGAATTTAGCAGTTAATCCAGGTCATGAAGACTTAAAAAAGCAAGAGAGAGCTAGTCCTAAGCTGGCGATTTTCCAGACAAAGCTATACTTATGTAGACAAAAATCAATTTCTCTTGAGTTAAAAAATCAACTATCTTGATATATAATCCTGGGATATCCAGTATTGAATTAAGACTATTGCCGACGCGAAAACCAAGCAATGATAGTGGTAGTCTTTTTGAAAATCTTAACTGCCCTTCGGGCGAGGCAAAAGGCAGGGGGCAGGAGGATGGAGAATTTTGAATTAAGAATAAAGCCTTTTTGACTCGCCCATTTGGGTTTAAGTCCCCCGCCATAATCTGGTGATTTGGCGGTCTATGATTGGAGGTGGGTTGAAAATCCCCTATAATCGGCCTCCAGCAAAACTGCCTTTCAACTCCTGCCTCCTTTCACACCAGAAAGATCGCGTTGGGCTACAGCGTGCAAGTCTACGGAGGGATAACCGCTCCCATGCTCCCGTTGAAGTAGAAAGTAAAGTCTAGCTTTGTCTAGGTTTTATATAGCAGTTTGATGTAACAAAACAGGATGCCGTTGTGGTAACGGGGATTTATACTATGTTTCAATGGCAATGTTATTCCTGAATAGGAAAATGCTAAAAAAATATTTGCGTAATTTTTTAATTTTGTGTTGTTCTTCTATACCTTCTCTAACCGATTTAGCACTTGTGAATTCTTCAGCCCAAGCATTACCAGGACAAAGCACAGAAGAAGTAATCACTTGGATTCAAGCCCATCCCACTCTTCGCCCCAGAAGTGGGGAACGATTGTTTGTGAGTAAAAGTGATACAGCAGCCCAAAGATTCACTTTTCAAGCTTCGGTATTACCACCAGGTAAGGTAACATTTACTAAAGATCGCAGTACAATTCGTACTGAACGGATGACTATGTATGATGGTGTAAATGGCGTGACAATTCAGCGGCTTGAGGAATCTTTGCGGGTAATTTATGGAATAGATATTTATCAAGACTATAATCGCGCTCAGGTGGTTTATGAGTATCCTAATCAAAGTGCAATAAATCAAGCACGTTTAACAAAAACACCGATTCGGGAGGCTTTAAAAGGAGAGTTAAGATTAGGCGATCGCTATGCTTATTGGGTAGAAATAGCTCAACCCAAGGAGGGAAAAGCATTAAGCGGTAAAATGACCGTTTTTCTCAAGTCTGACCTCGATAAATTAGAAGCAGAACTGAGAACACGTTAGTCAAAACTCCCTGGTCTAAATAGTTTCCCATTTACCAGAAAAGATACTTTCCGCAGCCAGGGAAATGCGTTGTAAATCTTCTTTGAGCAGTGGCGGCCATTCCACACCAGATTTAGATCCTGTAGCAAATAACTGCAAAGCTCTAATACCTAATTTATATAAAGCTAAAGCTAGTTCTTTGTCTAAGCTATGAGCATCTTTTAGAGCTTCAAACACAACTTTTAAGGCTAATAAAACAGAGGTAATTTGACCTGGTACTGGTGGTTTTCCTTGTTTGAGACGATTTAACAAAGCATTTGGGTTTTCTTCATTTGCTGTTTGCTCTATAAGTAACTTTCGCGCTATTTCGTAGTTCATACAGGAAATAATTGATAATTGATAATTGATAATTGATAATTATCAATTATTTTAAATCTAGTAAACCTTCTTCTTTTAATTTAGGATGAAAACGCATTTGAGTTTTTAATCCTCTTGATTCTAAAACTGCCAAAATTTCCGATTCAACTCGCCGAGCTACATTTTTGATGATTTTACTTTTCGACAATTCATCAATTAGTGGATTTTGATAATTAGCTTTTTCTTCATCTGTCATTAATGCCTGAGTATTAATAGGATTAGTCCATTTTTCTTTATTTTCTCCATTCCCTAAAGGAACGCTACCATTTTCAACAATCCAAGCATTTTCAATCTTTTCTAAAATCGTGCGGTTAGGGCGTTCAATTGTGTGAACCTTTAACCAATAGCATTTTTCTGGTTGACGGACTAAATGCTGCTTGCAACTAAGATAAATATCACGAGAATAACCAACAAATTGCAGAATTTTATCTTTGTCAAAAATAGCATAGACTCCTATTTTACTCTGAAAATGTACTGGTAATTCTCCATTGTCATCAATGTAAGTGACATATTCTAAAGTATCTAAAGCAGGAATATCAATTTCCGTAGTCATCTTTATTAAATGTATGATTTACTAATTTACTAAAGCAGCAAGTGTGCAAACAGTCAAGCATCAGGGTAGAGGTAAAACTTCCTATTGGCTTTTATATCAATAATTAGGGTTTGCTGAAAAAGTCTTGTCGTGAAGACAGGGAACAGGGAACAGGGAACAGTTTCAGCTATCTGTCATCCCCAAATTTTTGGGTTTGCGATCCCCAAAATGCACGGTTTTTAAGGGTATACCTGAAAAAGTGTGCATTTTGTTGGCTTTCTAGCCTACCTTCCGCACCCCCCGGTGTCACAATCGGTTTTTTCGTAATTTCATTACGACCAAATGTTGTATTTTGTACCAAAGATAATGAATATTGGTAGGCGATCGCCAATTCTAAATCTCCAAATGACCAATTTTCGTTGTGTGACAGTTGAGGGTGCGGAATGTGGGTTCTAGAGATAGTAAAGAAATTTTCAAATCTCCTCCTGACTCCTGACTCCACGAGAGGAATTATCAGTTTTAAGATCAATGAAGTTGAACGTAGTTTTTATGAGATAAATAACGAAAAATTCTATTACTGTCATCAGTTATGGGAAATGTGGTTTAAACCAACTGTATATACTCATTGTCTTGTCTCATTCCTCTGAGATTTTAATCAATGTTAATTATGAAATTTTCTCTTTTAACTTCAGCCTTTGTAATTGCTGGACTTGCTATTTGTTCCAGTGCTGATGCTAAACCCAAACAAGGTTCAAATGTCACAAGTAAGCCCAATCAAGCAGCTAATTTAGTCACAAAAACAGCAACAATTTCCAGCCAGTGGAATTTTGTCAGTGACACAGCTATTAACAATGATCCAGGTTTGAAGGTAACTGATCCAGAATGCAAGAAAATTAATCCACTGCAATATCTAAACAATCCCGAAACCTTCTTTCAATCATGTTCTGCTACCAATAACCCAAATTACCAAGATTATGAACCAATTGACTATTTAAAAGTTCCCCGACTTGATTTAGGTTTAAGTGTGACAGTTAGTAATTTTTGATTTGGGGAATTTTGGTTGGCTTAAAAGCCAAAGAAAAACGCAAAAGAAATTCGGAATTACGCACAAGTCACGGAGGAATGAATCACGTTCACCGGAGGTGTTCCCGCATGGTAGGAACGAAGGACACGAAGGAAAGAGGGTTTGAGACATATTTTGCGTAAGTCCTGGAAATAAAGAAAGGGTTTAGCAATGCTAAACCCCTACATTTGCTTTTTCCAAAAATTACCTTTCGGTTTTATTCTTCATCATAATCATCATCTTCTTCCTCGTATTCATCCTCCTCTTCTTCTTCAACACCTGCAATCACTTCATCAGCAATCAAATCTTCATCATCATAAATAGACCTGTCACCCCGTCTACCACCGTAACTACCATCACCCAAATCAGAAGAATCTAAGCTGTATAATTTAGCAGTGCGGTCATCTAAAACCATATCCAGTGAATCATCCACCTCATCCAAAACCCCGGTACCCAAATCAGTACCATAGTCTTCAATGGTGGTAGTTTCTTCATAGGTGTTGTAACCAGTACCAGCAGGAATCAACCGCCCAATAATCACATTTTCCTTCAAACCCCGCAGCCAGTCAGACTTACCCTCAATTGCTGCTTCCGTTAACACCCTGGTAGTTTCTTGGAACGAAGCCGCAGAAATAAAACTATCAGTATTCAGCGAAGCTTTCGTAATCCCCAACAACACTGGGGTATACTGCGCCTTTGCACCACCAGTAATGGACATAGCCTCATTCACCTGTTCCACCTGCCGCAGTTCCACCAACTCACCAGGCAACATGGTGGTGTCTCCACCATCATCAATGCGGACTTTGTTAGTCATTTGCCGGACAATTACCTCAATGTGTTTGTCCGCAATATCAATCCCTTGGGACTGGTACACCATTTGTACCTCATTCACCAAAAAGCTTTGTACCTTTTGCAAGGCATGACTCGCACAGGCATAAATCCCTTCATCCGAACCAAGACTAAAGAAAATCTCCAAAATTTCATGGGGATTAGAAGGTCCATCGGTCAAAGGTTGACCAGCCTCCACATGAACACCATCAGGAACTATCAAGTTTTGCCCCGGTCCAAGGGGATAGTCAGTCACTCCACCACCCGCTTCCAAAACTTTAATGGCATAAGCTTCCCTTCCTAAAGCTTCATCCCCATCCCCATAAACCACCTTCACCTCACCAGGACGACGGCACAAAATACAAGCTTCCTTGGGTTTCCGAGCTTCTAATAATTCTTCAATTCTGGGCAAACCTTGGATAATATCCCCAGTTTTCGCCCTCTCAAACACCAACAACACCAAATTATCACCCCGTTGCACCAGTCCCCCATCTTCAATTTGCAACACCGCCCCAGGACTGACTCGGTAAGGACGACCAACGCGGATGGTGACGGAGTATGGTGATGGGTGATGGGTGATGGGTGATGGGTGATTGGTGATTGGTGATTGGGAACTGTCACCTTTACTGTCACCTGCTTTGACAGCTACTACTTGACCTGACTCTGGTGCTGTCACTCCAGGAGCAATTTCTGTACCCTCTACTAACAAATCGCCTTTTTTCACCTTTGGCGCTGTTGTAGTTTCCACCGTGATCATGTCAGTTTCTCGCAGCACCAAACAACGACGCACTGCTTCTGTATCTCTCCTGACACCGCGAACTGTTCCCCCTTCCTTACACAAAATCTGTGTTCGTGCTACCACCGCCCCCGGTGCAATGGTCATACCATCTTCCACTTCTAAAGTGGTGTGGGTACTACCTTGGGTAGCATCAGCCGCAATATCTCGCCGAATTACCAAAGATTCCAAAATTACCAACTGCAATCTTTGAATCTCAGCATCTTCACTATCTGCTACCAATTCAATATCCGCCGCCAAAGGCGAAGCATGATCTTGTTCTCCCTCTTGTTCAATTTCCAATACCAACTGAGTCCGCAACAGTTCCACCCCTTCCACAGACTTCACCCGTTCCCCATCTTTATAAGGTAAACGCTGTACCGCCCGTAGTTGAATGGATCTGCCTGTTTGTTGACTTACAGAAGTTGTGGAAGGTACATCAGGACGAGCCGGAACATCAAACTCTACCACCGGACGACTTAACAACGCTGGTCCTTCGGGCGATTCCACATACTGAATATACCGCAGTTCTGTGGCCACTGTTCCCATAAACTCCTCACCCGGCTGCACAAAGGTATTATCCCTACCAATCACCGCTTCTGGATCATCCACCATCAACAGTTCACCAGGTTTAATCACCACTTCCCGCAGAATGTCGTTTTTCTGAGTAACTTCTATCACGCCGCTGGTTTGACAAAAAATGTCTTTCACCACTTCTGTTCCAGCTTCCACAAACTGCCCATCCTCCACCAACAACAAAGAAATATCCTTGTTTACCTCATGGCTTTCTTCTGGTATCCATAACAGCGTTCCCCCAGTCACCACTTCATAACCTAACTTGGCCTTACCCTTCTTCTGAACTTCAATGCCCGCAAACTTCAAAAACCCACCAGTAGTAGTCCGATAACGGTCATCAATCAACTCCGCCACCACCTGACCATTTTGTACCTTTGTCCCCGGAGTGGCACGGAGGTTAAAAGTTTGAGACTTGGTGATGGGTGATGGGTGATTGGTGATGGGTGATGGGTGATTGGTGATTGGTGATGGGTGATTGGTGATTGGTGATTGGTGATTGGGAACTGTCACCATTACTGTTCCCTGTTCCCTGTTCCCTGTTCCCTGTTCCCTGTTCCCTGTTCCCTGTTCCCTGTTCCCTGTTCCCTGTTCCCTGTTCCCTTCCCCAGTATGAATTAGGTAATTATTTTTCCCTTGGGAACTGTGAACCGTTACCGTCGCCTGATCCAATATCACAGAAGCAGTAATAATTTCAATTTCCCGCGTCGCCTTTCCTGGTATGGCTTCTGGCAACCGCACTACCCCACCATGCACCGTAGTTAACTTAGTTTCTGCTAAAACTCCAGTAGAAGCGATCGCATCTCCATTTTTCACCACCAATTCTGCACCAGGAGGTAAATTATACACTTCCCCAGACAAAATCCAAATCAAACCACCTCTAGCCGCAGTAGTAGTAGTATTACCTTGACGGTCGGTTTTTTGTTCTGCTACCACATCCGCAAACTGCACCTCACCTGCCAAATCAGTCGCCACATCTTTAACAGCTTTTTCCGTATTTGCCCTAGTGGTTTTACCGCCTAAAGCCACCTCAGCAATTAACTGGGCAACTTTTACCTGTTGTCCAGGATTAATATATAAAGTCGAACCTTGGGTAATAGAAATTTCTTGACTTTCCCCATCACCCTTAGCTTCTAAAACCATAGTGCCATTGGTTTCCGCATAAAGCGCATCTTCCCCGTGGCGAGTCCGATAGGGACGGGTTTTTAACTTGCGGGAAAACTTCACCGTACCTTCAACCTTCGCCCGCACCTGTTGGGCAACTTCCCCAGTAAATACCCCCCCAGTGTGGAAAGTCCGCATGGTTAACTGAGTACCTGGTTCACCAATACTTTGGGCAGCGATAATACCCACCGCTTCCCCCAAGTCTACCATCTTGGCGTGTGCCAAACTCCAACCATAACAATGTTGACACACAGAACGAGCAGCTTCACAGGTGAGAGGCGATCGCACCATTACCTCTTTCACCCCGGCTTTTTGAATCTCCGCTGCCAAGTCATCAGAAATCGGAGTATTCCGGGGTGCGAGCATTTCCCCTGTAGTCGGATGCACCACATCCTGCGCCACTACCCGCCCCATTAATCTTGTTCCAATGGGAATCAACACCTTAGCCCCTTCCGTCATATCCCGTAAAGGAATACCCCTGGTAGTGCCACAGTCAAACTCTCGAATAATCACATCCTGAGAAACATCCACCAACCGCCGGGTGAGATATCCAGAGTCCGCAGTTCTTAACGCCGTATCAACTAATCCCTTTCTGGCTCCGTAACTAGAAATAATATATTCTGTAACAGTTAAACCTTCCCGGAAATTGGTTTTAATGGGTAAATCAATAATTTCCCCTTGGGGATCAGCCATCAAACCCCGCATCCCCACCAACTGCCGCACCTGAGAAATATTCCCCCGCGCTCCCGAAAAAGCCATCATATATACCGAGTTAAGGGGATTGGTTTTTTTGAAGTATGTCACCACCTCATCTTTCAAACTTTCAGAAGTTCCATTCCAAGTATCAATTACCTTTTGGAAACGTTCAACTTCCGTAATTTCCCCTCTTTTAAACCGTTCCTCAGTGCTGAGAATTTCCGCTTCTGCTGCTTCCAGGAGGGATTTTTTAGAAGGGGGAACCATTAAGTCATCAACACTAATAGATACCCCGGCTTTGGTAGCATAACGAAAACCCAAGTCTTTGAGTTTATCTGCCATTACTGCTGTCCGCGCCGTCCCGTAATGGGTAAATGACCACGCAATTAAGTTTCTCAGTTGACCCTTGTTAACGACAAGGTTACGGAAAATCATTTTTTCAGTCATAGTCAGTAATAATTGACAATGGATAATTGATAATTGACAATGGATAATTGATAATTGACAATGGATAATTGATAATCGGTAAAGGTGACAGGGAAGAGAAATTTTAGATTTTAGATTTTAGATTGGAATTGACAAAAACAATCCAAAATCCAAAATCCAAAATCCAAAATTGAATCACCAATCACCTCAATTGTCAATTGTCAATTATCAATTGTCTAACGCTTCCTGAATCGCCTTGTTATAAATCACCCGTCCAGGAGTAGTGTAAATATATTGAGAAATTAAATTTCCTTGGGCATCCTCACGCACACGACGGAACTTATACAACAAAGTCCGGCTGCCATCTTCATTTTCCACAACCTCCTGGGGTTCATTATCCGGCTGTCCAGTTTCCATCTCTCCATCAAACCGCACGTAAATATAGGAATGTAAATCTACCTGATCCTGCTGATACGCCATAATCACATCATCCAAGGAAGCAAAGAAACTATCCTTACCTTTAGTAGCACCAGGATTTTCTGCCGTCAGGTAATATGCTCCCAACACCATATCTTGACTAGGAGTGACAATAGGTTTACCAGTAGCCGGAGAAAGAATGTTATTAGAAGCCAACATTAATAACCGTGCTTCTGCTTGACTTTCCAAAGACAAAGGCACGTGAACCGCCATTTGGTCGCCGTCAAAGTCTGCGTTAAAAGCCGGACATACCAAGGGATGCAGTTGAATGGCTCTACCTTCTACTAAAATTGGTTCAAAAGCTTGAATCCCTAACCTGTGCAATGTGGGCGCTCGGTTTAACATTACCGGATGCCCTTCAATCACCTCTTCCAACACATCCCACACACTGGGGTCATTGCGAGAAATCAACTTTTTCGCCGCCTTGATGTTATTCACCATCCCCGAACGAATTAACCGATTAATCACAAACGGCTGGAACAATTCAATAGCCATCTCTCTGGGCAGTCCACATTGGTGAATTTGCAACTTGGGACCCACCACAATTACCGATCGCCCTGAATAATCCACCCGTTTACCCAACAAGTTTTGCCGGAAACGTCCTTGCTTCCCTTCAATAATGTCTGAAAGCGACTTCAGCGGACGGTTATTAGCCCCCACTACAGTCCGTCCCCGGCGACCATTATCAATCAACGCATCCACCGCTTCCTGCAACATCCGTTTCTCGTTACGGACAATAATCTCCGGCGCAAGAATTTCCTGTAACCTCGCCAAGCGATTATTCCGATTAATCACCCGCCGATATAAATCATTTAAATCACTGGTAGCAAATCTACCTCCATCCAACTGCACCATCGGACGCAAATCAGGAGGAATCACCGGAATCGCCGACATTACCATCCACTCTGGCTTAGAACCGGTAGCAATAAAATTATCAATTACCCGCAGCCGTTTAATTAACTTCGCCCGCTTTTGTCCCTTGGCATTATTAATTTCCTCCCGCAGATTTTCCGCTTCCTGCTCCAAGCTAATATCAGCCAACAATCGCAGCAGCGCCTCCGCCCCAATGCCAACCTCAACTCCCACCAGTTGGGAATCTTCACTATAAATCGCATCCTCAATTTCCAACCACTGATCCTCAGTCAGTAATTGTTTATAAGTGAGAGTATCCGCATTACCCGGAGCTAACACCACATAAGAATTGAAATAAACAATTTGCTCCACATCCCGCAGCGGCATATCCAGCAAAATCGCAATATAACTAGGAATCCCCTTCAGATACCACACATGGGCGACAGGAGCAGCCAGTTTAATAAAACCCATTCTGTGCCGCCGTACCCGTGACTCTGTTACCTCCACCCCACAGCGTTCACAAACAATTCCTCTGTGACGCACTCTTTTATACTTACCACAATGACATTCCCAGTCCTTCGCCGGTCCAAAAATCCGTTCACAAAACAAACCATCCATTTCCGGCTTCAAAGTCCGGTAATTGATAGTTTCCGGTTTTGTCACCTCACCCACCACCTGACCATTAGGTAAAGTCCTCTCACCCCAAACACGGATACGTTCTGGTGAAGCTATGCCGATTTTTACGTAGTCAAATTGATTAGATTGAATTGATCTCATAACAATTAAAAATGAAAAATTGGTAATTGGTAATTGGTAATTGGTAATTGGTAATTGGTAATTGGTGATTGGTAATTGGTGAAGAGGTAATTGGTAATTGGGAAAAATTGATTGCCCATTACCCATTACCCATTACCCATTACCCATTACCTACTCGTCTTCTTCCAAAGACTCACGAGAAAGTGACTCATAAGTAGGACGGGGAGGAGTCCGGCGAGAACCTTGATCCGCCATCAAATCAACTTCCACATCCAAAGAACTACCATCTGCTTGGGTTTCTACTTTATGCACTGCAATATCTAAACCCAAAGATTGCAATTCTCGCATTAACACTTTGAAAGATTCAGGAGTACCCGGACGGGGAATCGCTTTACCCTTAACAATGGCGTTCAATGCCTCATTTCTACCTTGCATATCATCAGATTTCACTGTTAACAATTCCTGCAAAGTATAAGCAGCACCAAAAGCCTCCAGCGCCCACACTTCCATTTCTCCAAATCTTTGCCCACCTTGTTGCGCTTTACCACCCAAAGGCTGTTGTGTCACCAGAGAATAAGGACCAGTAGACCGGGCGTGAATCTTATCATCCACCAAATGCACCAATTTCAGCATATAGGCTACACCCACCGTCACCGGACGGTCAAAGGGTTCCCCAGTACGCCCGTCATAAACCATAATTTTCCCAGAGTCATCAGGGTTATATACCCAAGTTTTCCCGGTTTCATCCCTAGCTTCTTGCAACTTGCCATGGACAATGCGGCGGGAAGATTCTTCCCCATACATTTCATCAAAAGGAGTAATCTTAAACCGCACTCCCAAGTTTTGACCAGCCCAACCTAACAAACATTCAAACACCTGTCCCACATTCATCCGGCTAGGAACACCCAAAGGATTCAGCACAATATCCACCGGTGAACCATCAGGCAAGTAAGGCATATCTTCCGCTGGCAGAATCCGAGAAATAATCCCTTTATTTCCATGTCTTCCTGCCATTTTGTCCCCAACTTGGATTTTGCGTTTTTGTGCCACATACACCCGCACCACCATATTCGCCCCCGGCGGTAGTTCATCACCTTGTTCTCTGGTGAATAAACGCACATCTACCACCCGTCCCTTTTCTCCATTGGGAACACGCAGGGAATTATCCCGCACATCACGGGCTTTTTCTCCAAATATGGCTCTGAGCAGTTTTTCCTCTGGTGGTTGGTCAGACTCACCTTTGGGGGTAACTTTTCCCACTAGAATATCACCAGACTCTACCCAAGCCCCAATTCTAATAATTCCCTGTTCATCTAATTGCCGCAGAGCATCTTCCCCCACATTGGGAATTTCTCTGGTAATTTCCTCTGGTCCAAGTTTAGTTTGTCTGGCCTCAATTTCATATTTTTCAATGTGAATAGAGGTATAAACATCATCCTGTACCAACCGTTCAGAAATCAAAATCGCATCTTCGTAGTTATAGCCCTCCCAAGGCATATAAGCAACAACAATGTTTTGTCCCAGTGCCAGTTCTCCCCCTTCGGTAGAAGACCCATCTGCCAACACCTGACCCGCCACCACTTTCTCGCCAATGCGAACTAGAGGTTTTTGGTTTAAACAGGTGTCTTGGTTAGAACGTTGATATTTAGACAGCACATATCTAATTTCTTGGGGTTTGGCGCTGCTGGTTTCTTCCCCAGTGGTCAAGGCTTTTTCTCTGACTCTGACGCGAATTTCGTTAGCATCTGCATACACTACATCGCCATCGGTGCGAGAAACTATCACCATCCCTGAGTCTCTAGCAGCTTGAGCTTCTAAACCTGTTCCCACCAAAGGACGCTCTGGTTTCAGCAAGGGTACTGCTTGCCGTTGCATATTAGAACCCATCAACGCCCGGTTCGCGTCGTCATGTTCCAAGAAGGGAATCATGCTGGTAGCTACGGAGACAATCTGCACTGGGGAAACGGCTACGTAGTCTACTTGTTCTGGCGTGGTGGTGGAAAATTCTTGGCGATAGCGTACTGGTACTTGGGGTCCAATGATGTGTCCATTTTCATCAACAGGTATGTCTCCTGGTGCTACCCGTAGATCGTCTTCTTCGTCTGCTGTCATGTAGACGGCGGCTTTTTCATAGCACACTCGTCCGTTCTCTACAGGTCTAAATGGTGTTTCTAAAAATCCATATTGGTTAACACGGGCATGGGTAGCTAGTGAACCAATTAGTCCGGCGTTTGGTCCTTCTGGTGTTTCAATGGGGCAGATACGTCCGTAGTGGCTGGGGTGAATATCCCGCACAGCAAAGCCCGCCCTTTCTCTGGTTAAACCACCAGGACCTAATGCACTGAGTCGGCGTTTATGGGTCAGTTCCGCTAGGGGGTTGGTTTGATCCATGAACTGACTCAGTTGGCTAGAACCAAAAAATTCTTTGATTGCTGCTACTAAGGGTTTGGGGTTAACTAGGGATGCTGGTGTTAAAACTTCGGCATCTGATACTGTCATCCGTTCCCGAATAATTCTTTCTAAACGGTTCAACCCTACTCTGACTTGGTTTTGCAGGAGTTCACCCACGCTTCTGACTCGACGATTTCCGAGATGATCAATGTCGTCAATGCTACCAATGTCATATTCTAGGTTGATCAGGTAATCGACGGCGGCTAAGATGTCCCCAGGGGTAAGTACGCGCAATGTGTCGGGGACGGAAAGGCGCAGTTTTTTGTTGAGTTTATATCTACCTACTCGCCCTAAGTCGTAGCGTTTCGGATCGAAGAAGCGGGAGTCTAAGAGTTGTTGTCCTCCTAGGACTGTGGGTGGTTCACCGGGACGCAGTTTGCGGTACAACTCCATCAGGGCTTCTTCTTCGGAAAACTGCCCTTCTTTTTCTATGGTTTTTTGGAAGTATTCTGGGTGGCGTAGGGCATCAAAGATTTCGTTGTCTGATAATCCTAATGCTTTGAGCAGTACCTGTGCCGATAGTTTGCGGGTTTTGTCGATGCGTACCCACACTAAATCGTTACGGTCTGTTTCAAATTTCAGCCATGCCCCCCGATTGGGGATTAAACTGGCAGAGTAGGTTCTTCTCCCGTTTTTGTCGATTTCTGATTTGTAATAAACTCCTGGCGATCGCACGATTTGGTTGACTATAACCCGCTCGGCTCCGTTAATAATAAACGTTCCCCGATCTGTCATTAAGGGCAAATCACCTATAAATACTTCTTGTTCTTTAATATCACCTGTTTCTTTGTTTAATAGTCTGGTAGGGACATACATTTGTACTGCATAGGTGCTGTCCCGACGTTTGGATTCTTCAACGCTATACTTAGGCTCTTTGAGTTTATAGTTCTGTCCGATAAAGTGCAGTTCTAGTTTTCCTGTGTAGTCTGTAATCGGACTAAAGGAGTTCAACTCTTCTATTAGCCCTTCTTCTAAAAACCAGCGAAAGCTTGAACGCTGGATTTCAATCAAGTCTGGCAACAGAAAGGCTGGTTCCATGTATGTTTCGTTTGTCATGCCTCTACCTTTGTCAACCTGGTTAAACTTTCGCTTGGATCGAGCAGGGAAACCCTGCTGTGGTGTTCCGACTCTCACTTTGTGGGGAGCAAGTTGTTGAGTAACTTCTCCTGACGCTGCCAACTCTTTACTGTTGTGCAGTCATTAAATCTGTAATTGGTGTTTTTGACAAGTGGTTAAGCGCCTCTGAGTATCAGTAAGGATGGAAAAAGTCTGTGTGCTAAATCTTGAAACAAGACTAGATGGTCTATATCTTGCTGATTTTTCTTGGTTTTTCTCTCTCCAGTTCTTTCACACAGCCTGTTCATTAATTCCGCATCCATACTGTTGTATCTTTTAGGGACCTCATCTATACTCACAGTAAGAACCCAAAAACAATGAAGAATCCGCGAGTGTTGGCTGGGAATCAGGATGGATTTCTTTTGCTGTTTTTTTGTCACAAGGCTTTTAAGTCTAAAAATTTAATAATTTTCTATATTTCAATACACAAAAATCCGCTGCTGTGTACAATTCCATATCAAACTAGGCTTCCAGGGTTTGTTATTTATTGAGAGCATCTGCTTGTAGAGATATTTTTAGATGTCCTTGAATTTTGTGTTGATCAACATTCACTACTATGCAATTGACTAGATATATTTTATACCTAGCATTTAACAGTAATTTTCAGCAGCTAGTTAAAAGTTCCCTTCCTTTATCATTATGACGCAAGTAAAATGTTTTGGAGGGAATAATATTAGCACAGTTTTGTCCTCCGAAAGTCTGAATTTTGGTTTTTTTATCAGTTTTCAGTTTTTCTGAATTTTGGCGACTGACTGATAGCTAATTTTATGTTATTGACAGTCCGAATAACCTACAAGCATTTTCAGTGGTTTGATGGGCGATCGCCTCTACTGTTTCTCCCCTAATTTTGGCTATTTGTTCAGCTACATAACCTACATAAGCTGGTTCGTTGCGTTTTTCGCCTCTTTTGGGTGTGGGTGCTAGAAATGGACAATCTGTTTCTATAAGTAAGCGATCGCTACTCACCATAGCCGCTGATGCTTGGATTGTTTTCGCGCTTTTAAAGGTGACAGTACCACTGAAACTGATGTAAAAGCCCAAATCCAGAAACCATTGAGTTTCTTCTGGTGTTCCTCCCCAACAGTGCATTACTCCCCGTACTTTTTCTCCTTGTTTTTCCCGCCATTTTTGCAATATTTCTCTGACCTGTGCTGCGGCATCCCGACAATGGATGATCACTGGTAGGTTGAGTTCTGCGGCGATCGCTAACTGTGCCTCAAATACCTTGTACTGTTGTTCCTGGTTATTGGCCTTGTAAAAATCCAGCCCCATTTCCCCAATCGCTACTACTTGAGGATCCGAACTAGCTAGAGTTTTGATTTTCTCTGCTGTCTGCTCCTGCCATTTATGTGCATCTAGAGGATGTAAACCTACTGCAAAGCTGATTTCGGGAAATTCCTGTGCCAATGATTGAATGCTGGCAAACTCTTCTGGGTGAACACAGGAATGGACTAAACGCACTACTCCGGCTTTTTGCCAACGCGATCGCACTGCTGCTAAATCTGGTTGAAAAAGGTCAAAGTTCAAATGTACGTGGGTGTCTATTAATTGCATGATGGAGTCAGGAGTCATTGATGGGGTTTGGTTAAGTCATTAATCTCTTAGCTCATGACTAATGACTAATGACTAATGACTTCTATGCTGTTTGTGTCAGTGGTTTGAGTTTTTGCGCTAACCTTGATTTTTTCCTAGCTCCGTTGTTGGGATGCAGCACACCACGCTTGACAGCTTTGTCAATTTTGCTGTAAGCCTCTGACATTCGAGTATCTACTACCTGTTTTGATTCAGGAGTAGGATTAGCTGCATAGGCTTCTACCGCAGCCAAATATTTCTTCATCAGCGTTTTTACGGCTGATTTATATGCTTTGTTACGCAGTCGGTTGCGTTCTGCGATTTGGGCGCGTTTAAGTGCTGATTTTGTATTCGCCACAGTCAGTTCCAAAAAAACTATTAATTAATATGTACACACACTACTAGACTTACTAATATAGCACAAAATTTGCCAATGTTATAATTTCATAGAAAAATTTTCCGGTTGGATGTTAGGGCAGGAGTCAGGAGTCCGTTTTTGTCAGGGTGATTTATACCCGCTACCAAAATTTTTGTCCTTCAAAAGCATTAGCGTAGCGGGACGAAGTTCGATTTAAGATCCAATGGTTTAGATAAGTAAGGTAGTAACGTAAGTTGTCAGTTATGGTTTTAAAGGGTAGAAAATGAGAATTGGAACGAGATAAGGAGATATAGATGGAAAAATCCTAGATAATAAGCGGGAAATTGATTGTTTATCCTGACTCCTGACTCCTTGAGCTCCTGCCTCCGAGTAGGAAAATAATAGACCTGGATTTATATTCAGGAAATAGGTTAGAATAAGATACCTATAAAATAAACCAAATTGCTAACGCAGCTACTCCCAGCATCTAACCTGCTTTTTAGTGAGTATAAAATCATTAAATTCTTAATATGCAAGTAAAATATCTATAGCAATCCTGGGAGTAGTAAAAAAATGCAGGTTAAGCTAGAGAAGAGAATTAGGAAAAGCTTGATATCCTACGGGTAAAAAGCCGGACTAATGATCAAACGAGAAAATTTTAATTTTGGCATTGTCCTTACTCCATGCTGCGAATTATTACTCAGCAGGCAGACGTTATATCCGAACTACAACGTATCTGCGATCGCACCCAGGATGAACAGGTGCTTCACAAAGAAGCAACGGTACGTGAAGTGTTGCAAGCAGTCAAGCGCCAAGGCGACAAAGCTGTACTGCACTACACAGCCGAATTTGACCATCAAACCTTGCAACCAGAAGAACTGAGGGTGACAGGTTCAGAACTGGATGCAGCTTACCAACAGGTATCAAAGGATTTGTTGGCAGCTATTAAGCTGGCTTGTCGCCAAATTGAAGCGTTTCACCGTCAGCGAGTACCAAAAAGCTGGGTACACTTTGGCGATGATGAAGTGGTACTGGGTAAACGCTATACTCCTGTAGATCGGGCAGGTTTATACGTCCCTGGAGGTCGAGCTTCTTACCCCAGTACGGTGCTAATGAATGCGATACCAGCGAAGGTGGCAGGTGTACCGCGTATAGTGATGGTAACACCACCAGGAGCAGGTAAAACAATCAATCCAGCCGTCTTGGTGGCTGCCCAAGAAGCTGGAGTCGAAGAAATTTATCGGATTGGTGGCGCTCAGGCGATCGCTGCTTTAGCCTACGGTACGGAAACAATTCCTAAAGTGAATGTCATTAGCGGACCAGGTAACATTTATGTCACCTTGGCCAAAAAGCTAGTTTACGGCACTGTGGGCATTGATTCCTTAGCAGGACCGAGCGAAGTGCTAATTATTGCCGACGAAACAGCCAATCCTGCCCATGTTGCTGCGGATATGTTAGCTCAGGCAGAACATGATCCAATGGCGGCGGCGATTTTGTTAACCACAGATGCGGGTTTAGCAAAAAAAGTCCAGGCAGCAGTAGATAGACAACTGGTAGATCATCCGAGAAGAATAGACACAGAAAAAGCGATCGCTCACTATGGGTTAATTGTTGTTGTCGAATCTTTAGAAGCAGCGGCAGAATTTTCCAATGAATTTGCACCTGAACACCTAGAATTGGAAGTTAAAGATCCTTGGACTTTAATTTCTCACATTCGTCATGCCGGGGCTATTTTCCTGGGTAATTCCACACCAGAAGCTGTAGGTGACTATTTAGCAGGTCCAAACCATACCTTACCTACTTCCGGTGCTGCTCGTTATGCTTCTGCCTTGGGTGTAGAAACTTTTCTTAAACACTCTAGTATTATCCAATACTCACCAACCGCACTGGGGAAAGTCGCCGGTGCAATTGATACTTTAGCGAAAGCTGAAGGTTTGCCTTCTCATGCTGATTCAGTACGAAGGCGAGTACAGGAAGAAGAGTAATTGAGAACGCTTATTTTTTTACTGAGTGCGGTTGACAGCAGCTACTCCATAATTAAAAATAGAAAGTTTGTAATTTTAGCAAACTAAAGTTCACATTAAGAAAATTGTTGGTGTTCAAACCAAGAAAATTCTTAATGTGATAGTAAGTATTCAGCTATCAGTAATCAGCTATTATCCAGAGAGGAACTGAGTTAATAACAAGGATGCTCCAGTTTTGTCAAATTACATCAGTGTTAATGAGAGTAATTTACAGCCTATTATTGATGGTTTTCTTCTTTCTTGCTGACGGCTGACGGCTGACGGCTGAATGCTTAAATCTGATAATTTAAGGGGTCTACTTTTGAGGAGACAAAAGCGGTGTTAAAAACTATTTTAGTAGCTCTAGATGGTTCGGAAATTGCGGAACGAGTAATTGAAACTTTAGGTGATTTGGTGCTGTCTGCAAACACCAAAGTTGTTCTTTGTCATGTATTTCCCGCACCAGAGGCAGAAATAGAATTACCCGCTGATCGTCCTCATCCAGACTCACCAAAGTTGTCTTATTTCCAGATAGAAAAGCAGTTGCAATCCTACCAGGAAAAATTACCAGTTCAAAGCGAGTTAGAATTAGTAACTGGTGAACCTGCGGAGGAAATTATTAGACTGGCCAATATTTACAAAGCTGATCTGGTGGTTATTGGTAGTCGGGGGTTAACGGGGATGAAGAGAATTGTTCAGGGTTCGGTTAGCACTCAGGTAATGGAAGAAGCGCATTGTTCAGTGTTGGTGGTGAAACCGGGGAAGTAGTTTGTAATTTGTAATTTGTAATTCGTAATTCATCTTAACTTAAAATCCATAACCCGACTGGGAATGAATTCCCAGTCTCATAGCAGAAGTCATCTGAAGATGACTAAAAATACCCATAAATCTACAGTTTAGGGAACATCCCAAATGTGTAAATTTATTTTGATCTAACGGTAAAAATGATCCAATGTCCTGATATGATTGAACCGCAAAGGACGCAAAGGACACAAAGGTAAGAGAGTTTTAGAGAGTTTTTGGTGTTGCTGACTCCGGTGGACTTTGGTTGTGTAGTAGCGAATTATATTCGCCCAATTGCTCAAGAATGATTTAGGATTGCTATATACCATAGCATTTCCTAGTATTATGAAGTGGAAAATTATCTGCGTTTATCTGCGTTCATCTGCGTTAAATTAGGGTTGACTGAATAAACTCTAATATTTCCTATCTCTTCTCCCTAAAACAGCTTACATACCATAAAATATTTTATTTGTCAATACCCAAAACTATAACCAGCAAATAACAACATTAAAAATACTCAATGCTCTTGTCAGGAAATCTTGATAATTTGCTCAGATTTTTTGCAGATGTTCAGTTTTACGAGTTCTGAAATACTTACTGGGTAAAGGTTTGAAATTCCCTGCTGCAAACGCCCTCTTAAAAATAGGCAGAATAAGGCAAAGTACAAATTCTCCTAAATCATAGCAGAAGCCTGAAAATATTGCAATACCGTTAGTAAATAAAAATAATTCTCAATTAATTATTAAGAAAATATAAAGGAGGAAATTTTGAAAGTTAGAAACTACTAAACTATTTTAACTTTTAGATAATTTAAAATTATATAAAAATCAAGAGAGAGCGATCGCCTATATATAGATATGTATTGTGAATAAATTTATCAAAAATAAATTATCTGCTTTTAATTGTAATTTCTAACAGAGGGAGTCAGATAAATGACTCACCTTTTGCGACTTTGCGCCTTTGCGTGAGAATTACCCCTTTTTACCCCGCAAAAACTCCCGCAAACTCAGTAAAGATACAGTCTGACCCAAATTCAAAGGTAAAATTGACACACCTTCCAACCGAGACTGTACCCAACCTTCCCCCCAGTACCACTCATGAAAACCATCAATACCCCCACTGAGTAACAAGCGCAAACAATTATTTTTGGCTACATCTACATGATGATGAATTTTCACAGGTCCGGTGGAAGTAGTAAAATCAAAACCCGAAGTTAACTTTTCCGGCATTCCCGAAGAAAAACTTTGTCCTGGTAGCCATTTTTCCAGTTGTGCAGGAATTAATATACTATCGTGAATAGCATCAGCGGATGCTTCAATTTCAATTCGCAGTTGGCTTTGTTGAAAAGTACCTAGCATGGTGATTGGTAATTGGTAATTGGTAATTGGTAATTGGTAATTGGTGATTGGGTTATTAACTTCCCCCTGCTCCCTGCTCCCTGCTCCCCTGCTTATTCACTGTCACCTGTCAACTGTCACCTGTTCCCTGAAAAACTTACAATATATAAAGTCATCTTGTTAAGAATTGTAAGGGTTTTTCATGGCAGATAAATTAATACGGGCTACAGCAGCAGATGGGGGTATTAGAGCAGTGGGTGTAATTACCACACGCTTAACTGAGGAGGCAAGAGTACGCCATAAATTGTCCTATGTAGCTACAGCAGCATTAGGAAGAACAATGTCAGCAGGTTTGTTGATGGCTTCTAGTATGAAGCGTCCAGGCTCTAGGGTCAATGTCCGGGTCAGGGGTGATGGTCCTTTGGGTGGTATACTGGTAGATGCAGGGTTAGATGGGACAGTCAGGGGCTATGTAGGAAATCCATCTGTAGAATTGCCTCCCAATGCTAAAGGTAAGTTAGATGTAGGAGGTGCTGTAGGTAGTGGTTATCTCTATGTAGTTCGAGATATCGGCTATGGCTATCCTTACTCTAGTACAGTAGAACTGGTTTCGGGAGAAATTGGTGATGATGTGGCTCATTACCTGGTAAATTCAGAACAGACTCCTTCGGCTTTGGTTGTGGGTGTGTTTGTAGGAGCAGAAGGAGTGACTGCGGCAGGAGGGATATTGATCCAAGTATTGCCTAAAGCGGCTAGAGATGAAGCTTTAGTGACAACCCTGGAATCACGAGTATCTGCTTTATCAGGGTTTACACCGTTGATGCAAGCTGGGAAGACGTTAACAGAGATTTTTCATAATTTACTGGGAGATATGGGACTGAATATTTTTCCAGAAAGTCAGATGTTGCGTTTCCATTGTGGTTGCTCTTTTGATCGGGTGTTGGGAGCTTTGAAGATACTAGGAGCAGCAGAGCTGCAAGATATGATTCTCAAAGATGATGGCGCGGAAGCTACTTGTGATTTTTGTGGCAATGTTTATCAAGCAAATAGTGATAATCTAGCACAATTAATAGTTGATTTACAAAGGGAAACTTCTGTTTCAGAATAAGTGTGAAATACTACTAAAACCCAAACATATAAATGGTATTTGTGGAGGAAGATAAAAAATGAAAAAAATAGCTGTTTAATGATGAGAAAGAAAGTTACTATGGCAAAAATGGAATAATCAGTTTCATCAAAACTGCTATTCAATTACTTTGGTGTGAGAGCTTGTCCTAAGTTGACAATTGTATAGACAAAACTATACTTATGTTAACAAACATTGATATAAGTTAGCCAAGAAAAATCCCAACTTGATGTATAATACTAGGATATCAAGTATTGAATAAGACTATTACCGAGGCGAAAACCAAGCATTGAGAGTGGTAGTCTGTTTCCAAATCTTAATTTGAGAAAGTCGCGTCAGGCTAAGGCGTGTAAGTCTACTGAGGGATAACCGCTCCCATGCTCCCGTTGAAGTAGAAAGTAAAGTCTAGCTTTGTCTAGGTTTTATATAGCAGATGACAGATCGGGATATTTCAGACAGTTGGTCTCCAGCCAGAGCCAGAAAACCAGATCCCAATACAAGATTATCCCGAACTCCAGAAGTCGGGACAACTCAACCGTCTGGTGTCCCAGCTACTGGTTCTAATTTGAATTCAGTCATGCAGCAACAAGATCACAATACAGAAGGATTACCTATAGAAAACTATTCAGAGGAATCGTCTGATACTGGTAAAAGATGGGGAAAATTGCCAAGCTGGATGAAAAGCTGGGTGATGTGGTCAATTTTATTAACATTGATTCCTAGCGGTATCGGGTTTATATCAATGTCAATGCTGCTAAAATTGCCATCAGCGCCAAATTGCCCAAAAATCTTTTGGCCTTTAGCTAGTGCTTCTGTACGTTTACATTGTGCTTCCCTGGCTGCTTCTAAGCAGAATGTGAACGACTTACTGCAAGCGATCGCACTGGTGAGAGAATTACCAGAAAATCACCCACTCAGGGGACAGATTAATGGTTTGTTGGAGGAATGGTCAAGGGATATTTTAAAGCTGGCTGACCAGAGTTTCCAATCCGGGAATTTAGAAGAAGCGATCGCCACTGCCAGGCAAGTTCCTGAAGACTTGGAAGCTCGGAAGATAGTAGAAGAGCAAATTACTAAATGGCAGTCTACCTGGTCCAAGGCAGAAGAAATCTATGACGAAACGTTAAAAGAACTGGGAGAAAGACGATGGCAGTCAGCTTTTATGCTGTCATCTAAATTGCTACGCATTAACAATCAATATTGGTCAACTACCAAGTACGATGAACTAAATCGCATCATTGTTACAGCACGGGAAGACGGTGATAAACTTGACAAAGCTGAAGGTTTAGCAAAACGTCGCTCAGTGGATGATATTCTAGCAGCTATTAAGCTGGTAGAGTCGATTAAGTCAGAGAGTTACGTATATCAAAAAGCTCAGGAATTGATTCCTGAATTTGGGCGCAAGATACTGAAATTGGCACAATCTCGCATGGATAGGCAAGATGCGGATACAGCATTAGAAATTGCCAGAAAAATTCCGCCTATTCCTGAATTGCAAACAGAAATTGATGATTTTATTGTTTTGGGTGAAGCCCAAAGAAGTGCTTGGATAGGTACGGTTGCTGGTTTAGAGAGCGCCATTTCCCAAGCTCAACAAATTGATGCTTCTAGGGAAGTGTATATTAAAGCACAAGAATTAATTTCTCGTTGGCAATTGGAAATTGAAGATGTTACCCGATTAGAAAAAGCGCGAACCCTGGCTAGTCAAGGTACAATCAACGATTTAACGGCAGCAATATCTGAAGTGCAACAGATTCCTGGTAGCAATCCCCGCGCTTCAGAAGCTAGACAGGAGATGAATCGTTGGCAGTCCCAAGTAGAAACTATTGAAGACAGACCTTATTTAGACCGTGCTGATCAAATAGCTTTGTTAGAGGATATTAACTCCTTGCAAACTGCGATCGCAGAAGCTAGTCAAATTCGCTCTGGTCGTGCATTATATCCAGAATCACGAAAAAAAATCAGTAATTGGACTGCGAAAATTCAACGCATTCAAGATCAACCTTATTTAGATCAAGCCAGAATTATTGCTGAAAGTGGTGATTTAAATAGTGCTATTAGGGAAGCTCAAAAAATTGCTTCATCAGGCAGGGCGCTTGCTAGTGAAGCACAAACAGCAGTCGAGACTTGGCAAGAACAAATTAGGGCGAGAGAAAATTGGAAAAAAGCTAGAGAAGTGGCTATTGCTGGCACTCCTGAAGCTTTAGCTGAGGCCATCCGCATAGCTGATAGAGTTTCCAACCGTAACATTTTACGCATGGATGTCAACGTTGCTATTGATCAATGGAGTCAGCAAATATTACAAATGGCACGTTCTCAAAGCGAGTTTGATATTCCTAGAAGTATTGAAACTGCAAGATTAATTCCTCGTGGTAGTTCTGCTTACAGAGATGCTCAACTACAAATTAGAACTTGGAGACAATTCCTCATTCCTCGGACATCACCTACAACATTACCTACATCATCGCTGGAGTCATTACCCACACCATCACCGGAAATACAATCATCTCCATCATCAACTGGTAATGGTTTGTAATGGGTAATTGGTAATTGGTAATTGGGGTTTGCTGAATAAAGTGCAAGACTTTTGAAGGGTATACCTAAAAAACCGTGCATTTTGAAACCAAGAAATCCCAAAATTTGGGGATGACAGATAGCTGAAACTGTTCCCTGTTCCCTGTCTTCACGGAAAGACTTTCTCAGCAACCCCTAATTGGTAATTGGTAATTGGTAATTGGTAATTGATGATGATAAAATTTTCATGATTACCCTTGGGGACTGTATCAAATTAGTCCCTTTTTTGTTTACTCGTTTCCTGGTGTAGTTGCCAAAATTTTTGATGATTTAACCGCAAAGTACGCAAAGTACACAAAGTAAGAAATAATTTAAGTTATTTTAAATTATTTGATGCAACCTCACACATCAATAGTATCAGAAACTAAACATCAAGAAAAATATCAACATCAACTTGAGCTTGTTTGAGGATATTTCTGAGAGTTCCTTCCTTAATCTCTCGATGATGAGGAATGGTTGTTTTTTGATTGGTTGCTGGGTTAAACCAGATTTCGTGATCTCCTTTTGCTGAACGATAAAATTGAAAACCCAATTTTCCTAATTTCTGAGTAACTTCTCGATAAGAAAAACCTGCTAATCTCCCCATCTATTATACCTCAATAATTAGGGGATATTCAAATTGAGATGGCAAATCTTGAAGTTGAAAAATTTGATTATTTTCTTTTTCCAACTCTAATAATACTTTGGCTACATCTTCAGCAATTTCTATTGCTTCTTTTGCTGTTTTTCCTTCTGCAACTAAGCCCTGTAAATCATCACTGGTGGCGACAAAATATTCCTGACCACCTTCAATAAATTTTTCTAATTTTAGTCTAATTATTGTTTGCATTTACTTCACCATTAATTTTGAGCTTGAATTTGCCTAACTACTGTTAAAGCAGAATAACTCACCCCTGCTGTACCTTCCCCTGGATGGGTTGAGTCACCCACTAACCACAAATTATTAATAGGTGTCCGGTTAGCAAAACCAAAGGGTCCAAATGTCGGTATTCTTTGTCCAATTCCCCCGACAATTCCCTTTTCTCTCCCTGTATAATGGGCAAAGGTTTTAGGTGTGGCAGCTTCTACATAAATGATGGTTTCTGGTTTTAAATAGAAATATTGGGAAAGTTTAGAAATTGCATCTTGGGTGAATTTCTCTTTTAATTCTTGATAGTTTTCTGTATTGTACCATTGGGTAAAATCAACAAATGAAGAAGCAATAATTGTCGCTTTTCCTGTTGGTGCGCGGCCATCTCCTTCATGACTAACAGAGACAAACAAGGAGTTATTTTCCCCAATTGGTCCATTAATATCATACATGAATTGTAAATGGGGCGGACAATCATAAGGAATTGCACTTTTATCAACACCGATATAAACCACAAATGCACCAGAAGCTGGGGGTAATTTTTCTACTCTGTGTTTATATCCTGATGGTGCTTTTTCTCCTAATAATCTTACTAAGTCTTGTACAGTGACGTTAGCAATTACATGATCTGCTTTTTCTGTCCAAACTTCTCCGGTTTTTTGATTTCTAATTACTACACCGTTAGCTTGACCATTTTCTACATTAATTTTTTCTACGGTGTGACGCATTAATAATTTACCACCGTCTCTTTCTAAGGATTCTACAAGGCGATCGCTCAATACTTGCATACTTCCTTGTAAATGATATAATCCTTGGGGAGATTGGGATACACTCAATGCTGTCGCTGCATAAAGTAAAGCGGTTTCTTCTGCACTTACTTGGGAATATAATTTTAGTTGTAAATCTAAAAATGTCCGCAGTCTTTGATCATTTCCTAAACCATATAATCTTAAAGCATCCCCAACAGTCATAAAAGTGAAAGGTGCAGTAATTAATGTATTGAGACGTAATGCTTTTGTTAACTGTAAAAGATCCCATAAATTACGCGGTGGTAACACCGGATCTCGTCCTTGAAATTCCCAACTAGCATTAAATAAAGTCGCTAATAATTGCCAAAAAGGTTCACTTCCAGGAAACTGTTTTTGTCTTTCTGCTTGCCATTTTTCAGGATCTCGCCAAACATTAATAGGTGTATTTTCTCCTGGTAAAAATACCGCACAAGCAGGATCGCAAGGCGTAGCTGCTGGTAATTCTATCTTCAATTCTGAGAAAATACGATGATGTATTCCCCCAGGTTCTAACCCTGCAACTTGAGTTGCACCCACATCAAAGGTAAAACCCTGACGTTTAAAGGTGGAAGCACAACCACCGGGAACTAAAGCTTGATCGAGGGTTAAAACGCTATAACCTCTGTGCGCTAATAATGCTGCGGTGGTTAGTCCACCGATACCCGCACCGACGACGATCACACGGGATTGGTTTTTGTTGAGGGATAAGCTAGGCATGAATACCCGTTTTACAATTCTTAATATTACTACTCATAATTTTACATAATTTTCAATTAAATCAGGTGATGCGGGATTTATTTCTGTCACCTATCACCTATTACCTATCACCTATGACTTTGTGATACAGTATTTCTGCTGCGATAATAATAGACAAAATTAAACATGAGTAAAAATTTTGAAATTCAAGAATTGGCGATCGCCATCAACGCTAAAAATCTCAATCCCAACGTCATCAACGCTGACTTTTTGAAATATACTGGCATTGTTCCCGCAGAATGGGAATTAGCCAGACAACCAGTTTATGCTAATAATTTAGTGCAGATATTCTTCAATACAGGAGTAGGAATAGTTGCCCAGCCTAATAGTATAACCGTAGTAGAGGCTACAGGTACAAAACCAGCAGCAGAAATTCAAGTTGCTAAAATTACTCATCAGTTATTAGAAAAACTCTCGCAAGTTGAGTATGAACGAGTAGGAATTAACCCCAGAGGCTTTGTGATTTTTAACTCCGATGCAGAAGCCTATCAATACATTCATGGTAAACTTTTAGCACCTGGTTCATGGCAAGAATTTGAAAGTGCAAAAGTGAATGCGTCCTTGCAGTTAAGTTATCCTTTAAAAAGAGGAATACTGAATTTAAGTATTAACCAAGCAAATGTGCAGTTTCCTGATAAAGTAGCAGCAGCAATTTTATTTTCTGGTAACTTCAACTATTCTTTAGTAGGAAATACTCCAGTTGAAAAATTACAAGATTTGCAGCAAATAATTCAAAATTGGCAAGTTTCAGTAGGTACTTTCCAAAAATTGTTAGTAGAGAATTTTTTAACTTCTTCTGAAGCTCCAAAAAACATTTCTGTTTTTCCAACAACGGTGAACAGCTGATAATATATTAGATTAGTCTAGTTACTGTGGGGTGGAACTAAAAATCCACCCTTGTATACTTCATTACTATGTAAGGATAATATGTTAAAAACAAAAGTCTTTTTGGAGAATTTTGGAGTCATTAAACAAGGTAATTTAGAGTTAAATAATTTAACATTACTTTGTGGTGCCAACAATACAGCTAAAACCTATGTAATGTACTCCTTATACTCACTTTTTGATTATGATTTTGATGTAAGGTTTAATTTTGTTGAAAATATTCTGAATAAATTAATGGAGGATAAAGTTTGTCAGTATGATTTTGGACAGTTGATAATTGAGAATTTAGATAATATTTCCCAAGAAATATCACAGGGTCTTTATAAATTTCTACCCACTTTATTTGCAACTGAACCAGATGAATTTAAGCAAACTCAGATTAAAATAGATCCTGATACTGATTTAATATTAACCAATATCACTAATCATAAATGGCAACGTCGTTTAAGTTTAGGAAATAAAGAATCAGATTGGTTTTTAGACATTCAAAAACCAGAAAATGGTACTAACGTAACTTTTACAATGCAGGATAAAGGCATTCCTCGTCAATTATTAATAGAGTTAATTTCTAATACTATTAATCGGTTAATTTTTAACAAAAACAGTAACCAAAATAATCAGACTTGCTTTTTAATTCCGGCTGAACGTGCAGGACTAGCTTTATTTTTTAAAGAGTTGTCAAGTATTCGTAACCGTCTGCTGCATCATGCACAGAAGGATAATATTGATCCGATGGAAGTATTAAAAGATATTATTCAATCTCGATATGCAAAACCCATTTCTGATCATATTGAATTTTTGAATGATTTAAACAACACTAAAAAGCGAAAAAGTGATTTTCAAACACAAACCCAGTATATTCAGACAAAAATTATCAATGGTAAATATGAAATAGATCGTTATGGAGATATTTTCTTTAAACCTCATAGAAGTAAAAATAAAAAAATGCCTTTACATTTTACTTCTTCAACAGTAAAAACTCTATTTAGCTTCGTTTTTTATCTGGAACATATTGCTCAACCAGGAGATTATTTAATGATTGATGAACCAGAATTAAGTTTACATCCAGATAATCAAAGAAATTTAGCAAGAGTGTTAGCAAAATTAGTGAATAGTGGTATTAAAGTAGTAGTAAGTACCCATAGTCCCTATTTTGTCCGTGAATTAAATAACTTGATTATGTTAAATAAATCTTTTGCTCAAGCTGATGAATTAAGAAGGCGTTATGGTTATGAACCAGATGAAAGTTTTAATCCTGAAAAAGTATCTGCTTATTTATTTAGTGATAACACTATTAATCAGATGGAAATTGATCCCGATGAAGGTATTATTGCAGAAACATTTGATGCAGTAATTAACAATCTTAATCAGTCTTCCAATGATATTTACTATGCTTCTCAAGAAGAGGAAGATTGGGATGCAGAGTAAAAGATTAATTGATTTAGTGAAACAGGTTATTACAGAAGACTTACATTTAAAAATCAATGAAGATAATTGTATTGTCATTGAAGAGAAACACAAAGACGCAAAATGTCGTCAAATCGTAATAAAATGGAAAACATCAATACCTTATTTTGGATTTTCCCTGGATTTACCTAAGCAAGAAGGGAAGCATGATCCTGTATATCCTTTTTTTAATCCCCAATATCCAGATATTTGCAACAAAAATGATGCTATTTTATTTTTACAAAAATCGAAGATAACTTATGTTTTTTTGATAGAAATGAAATCAGGAAATCCTAAAGGCTATTTGCAACAATTAAAATCCGCAAAAATTTTTGTTGAATTTGTTTTACAACGTATGCAAATTTTTCATAAAGAAATTAATACCCAAGTAGAATTTAGAGGAATATTATTTTCATGTCGTCGCACACCCGATGAAGGAACAACTAAAAAGCAAAAAATTACATTTGAAGATAGAAATGGTTTATTAATTTCAGAAAATACTGGTAACAATACTTATTACGTACAACAATTTTTAGCTAACTTAGATAATATTGTTTAAGTTTTAGCTAGTAAATAAGAAAAATTACACAAATTCAAAATTAGGATAATTATGTTTCCTTCTTTGAAACTAACTAAAAACATCCCCCACAACTCCCCCAACCCAGACCACTGCTAACACCATCAAAGGCATTGTAAGATATAAGCAGTAACATAGCCCTCACCACCAATGACATCAACTCTGTTAAAATCTCCACGCCTTCACGCGCCCAAGGTGCATCCTCTACCCAACGGTTTAACCATTATTGCCGAGCAAATGCCCGTAGAAGCAGTGAACCTAAATGTATGGGTAAAAATTGGCTCTGCTGTGGAGTCAGATGCTATCAATGGTATGGCTCACTTTTTAGAGCATATTGTATTTAAAGGTACAGAAAAATTAGGCAGTGGTGAGTTTGAGCGTCGCATTGAAGAAAGAGGTGCAGTAACAAATGCAGCCACCAGCCAAGATTATACACATTTTTATATCACTACTGCCCCTAAAGATTTTGCAGAATTAGCACCACTGCAAATAGATGTAGTGTCTAATCCTAGCATTCCTCAAGAAGCTTTTGAAAGAGAAAGATTAGTAGTTTTAGAAGAAATTAGACGTTCAGAAGATAATCCCAGAAGGCGCATTTATCGGCACACAATGGAAACCGCTTTTGATGTTTTACCCTATCGTCGTCCGGTACTCGGTCCAGAAGCGGTAATATCCCAAGTTACACCTCAACAAATGCGAGAATTTCATCAAACTTGGTATCAACCATCTTCTATAACTGCGGTTGCTGTGGGTAATTTACCAGTGGAAGAATTAATAGAAATTGTGGCTGAGGGATTTGAAAAGAACAGTCAAAAATCACAAAGCTTAACATCAAAAAATCAACATTTAACAGGTGTTACAGAACCAGCATTTACAGAAATTGTGCGTCGGGAATTTATTGATGAAAGTCTGCAACAAGCCCGGTTAATAATATTATGGCGAGTACCTGGATTAATTGATTTAAATGACACTTATGCTTTAGATGTGATAGCGGGAATTTTAGGACATGGAAGGACATCTAGATTAGTCCATGCTCTGCGGGAAGAAAGAGGTTTAGTTTCTGCAATTTCTGTGAGTAATAGTAATTATAAACTCCAAGGAGTATTTACAATTTCTGCTAAATGTGACGTAGAAAATTTACCAGCAGTAGAAACAGCAATCATTGAACATTTGGAAAAACTACACACAGAATTAGTCAAAGAATCAGAAATTGCCCGTGTACAAATAAGAGTGGCAAATAGGTTTATTTTTGGCAATGAAACACCAAGCGATCGCTCTGGCTTATATGGTTATTATCAATCTTTAATTGGTGACTTAGAACCCGCATTTAACTATCCCCAATACATCCAAAACCAAGACGAAAATCATTTAATGCAAGCTGTCCAAAAATATCTTTCACCCTCAGCTTATGCTGTAGTTGTCATCAAACCAGCTTAGTCATTAGTCATTAGTTATTGGTCATTGGTATCTGGTAAGATCCTACTGTACAACTTTTGCTTCTGACTAATAACTAATAACCTATAACCAAGAACTAATAAAAAACTATGATTTGGCAAGAACTAGATCACCACATAAGTCAAGTAACAGGACAAAAATTTCAAACCTCTCAATATTCATCTGTAAGCGGTGGTTGTATTAATCAAGGTTATGCCATTAGTGATGGAACAATTACATACTTTGTGAAACTCAACAAAGCTACTCAAGGAGAAATGTTTGCAGCAGAAATGCTGGGTTTACAACAAATGTATGAAACCAAAACTATCCGTGTTCCTAAACCTTTATGTTGGGGAACTACAAGCAATTCTAGTTATATAGTTTTAGAATGGCTAGAAATGAACGGTGGTAATAACAAATCTTGGCAACAAATGGGACGAAACCTAGCAGAAATGCACAAAACCATTAGTAAAAAAGGTTTCGGTTGGGATCTGAATAATACAATTGGTTCTACACCCCAAATTAATACTTGGAAATCTGACTGGAGAGAATTTTATACAGAACATCGTTTAGGTTATCAATTTCAACTAGCAAAGCGACGGGGAGGGCGTTTTCCTTTACAAGATAAATTAATAGATGCTATCCCAAAATTATTAGCAAATCATCATGTTGAACCAGCTTTAGTACATGGTGATTTATGGGGAGGAAATGCTGGATTTACTATTGATGGTGAACCTGTGATTTTTGATCCAGCAACTTATTTTGGCGATCGCGAAGTTGATATTGCCATGACAGAATTATTTGGTGGTTTTCCACCAGCTTTTTATCAAGGTTATCAAGAAATATTACCTTTAGATCAGGGTTATGAAAAACGGAAAACTCTTTATAATTTATATCACATTTTAAATCATTTCAATTTATTTGGTAGTGGTTATGCTTCCCAAGCAAACAGTATGATTGAGCGAATTTTGCAGAATATGTAAAATTTAGATTTTCATCAAAAATAAGATCCCCGACTTCTTTTTTATTTGACAAATCAAATCAATAAATAATAAAATAAATTGAATTGAGAAGTCGGGGATATGGGTAATTAATTTCTGAATTAACAACATGAAATACTATCAACTACAAACAAATGTTTTACCTAATAATTACCTCAATGATTTGTGGGGTGAAATCCAATCTATTCCTTACTTTGCTGTCAACAATCTTAATCGTGATTTTATCAACACTAAAGGATTCTCTGTGGTTTTTCAACGTCAAGGATTAACCACAGTGGAAAACAAATTTCCCTTTTTTAAACCTTATTTAGATTTAGCATTGCAACCTAATTGTAATGCTTTTTATCTCAATCCTTTACTCTTAAAAGAAGGTTCTCGTGTTGATCCACACATAGATCGTTCTTTACGTTCTTATTGTAAAACAATTGAACCACCCAACCTAGTTAGTGTTCTTTATGTGCGAGTACCGGAAAACATGGAAGGGGGAGAATTAGTATTAAAATCAAATAAACGTCAAATTGGACAAATCAAACCCCAAGCTAACACATTGGTTTACTTTCAAGGAGATTTAACCCATTCTGTTAATGCTGTCAAAACTCCTGGAAATCGCCTAAGTTTAGTTTGTGAACAGTATAATTTAACTGAGGATGAATTAGAGGAAATTCCAGTATTTACCTTAGAATCAAGAGCTAGTCAATCTGCAAATAAAAAACGAAAATATGGATATTAGAGATTGGGTAATTCCTAAACTCATTGAAATTCTGACTCCTGACTCCTGACTCCTGACTCCTGACTTCAGGAAACATCCTATAGTTACATCGTCAAAGTATCTGATATACATTGGGAAGGATCTCGCGTGTAACGTTTCATGACAACAAAACTGTTAAACAACCGCTATCAAGTTATCCAGGTACTCGGTGCTGGTGGGTTTGGGGAAACTTCCCTTGCAGAAGATACCCATTTACCTTCTCGTCGTCGCTTTGTCATCAAAGAACTAAAACCGATTACCCATGATCCAGAAACATCTCAATTAATTCAACAAAGATTTGAGAGAGAAGCCGCGATATTAGAAAATCTAGGGGAAACCAGTGATCAAATTCCCAAACTTTACGCTTATTTTCCCGAAAATGGCAAATTTTACCTAGTGCAAGAATGGATTGAAGGACAAACCCTCAGCAATATTATCCAATCAAAAGGCAAATTAAACGAAACAATTGTTAGAGAAATTCTTGTCAGTTTGCTGTCGGTTTTAGATTATGTCCACAGCAAAGGTATTATTCATCGAGATATCAAACCAGATAATATCATCCTTCGTCATCACGATAATAAACCAGTGTTAATTGATTTCGGTGCAGTGAAAGAAACTATCCGTACCGTGATCAATCCTTCAGGTAATCCTGTACAATCTATAGTTATCGGTACTCCTGGTTATATGCCTAGTGAGCAAGCCATTGGTCGTCCAGTTTATGCTACTGATATTTATAGTTTAGGCTTAACTGCCATTTATCTACTCACAGGTAAACATCCCCAAGAATTAGAAACTCACCCGCAAACCGGACAAATATTATGGCAACAATATGCTGCGGGAATATCCCCAGCGATGGTACAGATACTTACACAAGCTATTGAACCACGTCCTGGCGATCGCTACACCACAGCCAGTAAAATGCTCTATGCTTTAAAATCTGGTCAAAATAATTATGATAATTACAAACCTTCCCATTCTCCCACCACCAGCGCCACAAAAATCCTTAACCAGCCAACTCAACCGATATATTCACCCGCAAAAACTCCAGTTATCAAACAAGTCAACAATCATAATAACTGGCAGAAACCCGCTATCATTTTTGGTGGTGTAGCAATTGGTATTGTAATTGGTTTAGTAACAGCTTCTAACCGTCAACCACAACCTGCAAATTCACTAGCCACAAACTCCTCTGTCACAACAGAAGCACAAACTCCCTCTGTTTTACCTACAAATTCCCCGGTTTTGGAAGTTTCACCCACACCAGTAATTACATCAACTCCCCCTATTCAACCTGAAATCATTTCTAATCCCATACCAGAAAGCAATTCTTCTCCAGAAATAACACCACCACCAGCGGATAAGCCTGTAATTGAAAATACTTCCACTCCTCCAGTCACATCCACACCCCAAGCGGAAATACAACAACAGCAACCACAGCCAGAAGCAGTTCCCTCAGCAGAGGTATTATCTGATTCTCGTAAACAGCCAGAACAACCGCCTACTCAACCAGAAGTATTGCCCAAATCAGATGTATTTTCAGATACCCAGAAAAAGCCAGAAAAGAATAAACCTAAGTCAACAGGCCAATTAAATGCCACCAATATCAAGACAAGTGTACCAACATTTACTACAGGTACATCCAGAAGCACGGTAGAATCAGCATTAGGCAAACCCAGAAGAGATTTAAGGGGATTATGGCCTAATACCCGTGCAGTTATCTATGAAGTAGTACCCGATAAAATAGACCTGGGTTATTTATTTGACCGTGACACTGGTAGACTCAGACAAACAGAAGTCGGTTTTGCGGGAACTGTAGATCATCAATTAATGCAAACAACTTTAAATGGTTTATTAGCAGGAAAAGCTACCGCAGAAATTCAACAAGGACTGCAACAAATTCAACAGCGTCAAACAGACAATTTTACCTTCAAAAAAGGTGGAGTTAAAGGGCAAATAATTCGCCAAAACTGCGATTCAATTTATATTAGTGTTTGGGAAGCAGATTTACATGATTTTGTTGATCCTACAACAGCTAAACAATGTTAAACCAATTTAACAATTACCTCTAAAACAACACCTTAACAATTCTTATTGTGATTTTCCCCTAAAAATCCCAAAAAAGTTTCAACAACGTTTTTTAGCCCTAAATTATTGAGAATACTTGCGAATGACTCAACGTATTTTCAAGGGTCTTGACTTCTGACAGGGTTGTGTTATGATAGGTTTTAGAATAATCCATAGGATAATTATACCTAAAACTCAAAAGCACAAATAATGAGATATTAAAATATTGTAACTATACGCAAGCAAGAGCCTTAATAACAGCCTAATAATTTTGACCCAATTATTAGGGCAAGCTAAAAGAATAGCTCACCCTAAATAATTCACAATTACGAATTACTTGATGGTTACAGTACCACCAGCTTCAGCAATGCGTTTCTTGATGTCTTCGGCAGCTTCCTTGTTAACACCTTCTTTGACGGGTTTAGGAGTAGCTTCTACTAAGTCTTTAGCTTCTTTTAGACCCAAACCAGTGATTTCACGGACAATCTTGAGAACTGCAATTTTCTTGTCAGCGGGTACAGATTCGAGAATAGCATCAAATTCGGTCTTCTCTTCAACAGCTTCAGCAGGAGCAGCAGCACCAGGAGCAGCCATCATCATCATCCCACCAGCAGGAGCAGCAGCACTTACACCAAAAGCTTCTTCAATTTGCTTAACTAATTCAGAAGCTTCTAATAAGGTTAAAGATTTTAACTGTTCTAAAATTTGATCGGTTGCAGCAGACATTGATATAACTCCTAAAGAATTTTGATTTGTTTGTTGTCAGTTGTCATTAGTCATTAGTCATTAGTCATTAATCATTAGTTTTTAATAACTTCATCAAACTAATGAAAAAGTTTTATTCAGCCGCAGTTTCAGCACTACCGTCTTTGTCTTTATCAGCGACAGCCTGAATAGCACGAGCCAAAGAACCGGGAACTTCGTTGATACCCACGGCCACCTTGGTAGCCAAAGCGTTGATAGCTCCAGCAATTTGCGCCATAAGTTGTTCCTTAGATGGCAAGTCTCCTAAGGCCTTGACATCCGCTTCTTTCAACAAGCGCCCTTCCATGACACCGCCACGAAGTTCTGTCTTCTTGGTGGCTTTTTGGAATTCCTGATAGGCTTTAATTGCTGATAAATCATCTTTAACTAACACAAAGGCTGAAGAACCTTTGAGCAGTTCTGACATTGGTTTCCATTGCTCATCTTCTTGAATGGCAATGCCCATGAAGGTGTTTTTAGTCACCTTACAAACAGCGCCACTAGGACGTAAACGCCGTCTCAAGTCAGTGATTTCAGCAACTGTTAGACCTTGGTAGTCAATTACCAGTGCTAAAGTTGACTCACTTAGCGTCCCTTTGAGGTCAGCTACTATTTCTTTTTTGTTTTCTAACGTTCTACCCATGCTCATTTCACCTCCCAGGGCAAAATCTTAATTAGTGATCAGTGGGAAAAGGCAGGAGTCAGGATTCACCAGTCCCCAGTCCCCAGTCCCCAGTCACTTGTTTACTGACGCGCCAAAAACAACAAACCCCAGCTATTTTTGCCGGGGTGTCACAGTAGTAGTTTTAATGCTGTAGTTCTCAAATTTTCTTGAGCAAACTCAGTCACTTAAAATTACAACCTCGGCAGGATATTTAAGCTATTAGCACCTGCTGTCTCCGGCTTTATTAAATTTTGGATTTTGAATTTTGGATTTTGGATTTGAAATTAAAGGTTGATAATCAGGCAAAAAATTCAATTGTCTATCTACCAACTCTCAATCTAAAATCTAAAATCTAAAATTATGCAGCGTCAGTTACTTTTAAATCTCTTAGGGCGTTAATGTCAATTCTGATTGACGGACCCATTGTAGCAGAGACGTAGAATGTACGCCAATAACGGCCTTTTGCTCCTGAAGGACGGTTACGGTCAATTGTCTCTTGCAATGCTTTGAGGTTGACTAACAAATCTTCAGGGGTAAATGATGCTTTACCAAACATAACATGAACAATGCCTGTCCGATCAGCACGAAATTCTAATTTACCAGCTTTAAATTCGGCGATTGCACTGGCAACGTCAAATGTTACTGTACCACCTTTGGGTGATGGCATCAAGCCACGCGGACCAAGCAATTTACCCAGTTTTGCTACCTGTGGCATCACATCAGGAGTAGCAATTAGCTTGTCGAAGTCCATCATGCCTTTCTGAATCTCGTCAATCAGTTCTTCAGAACCAGCGATATCCGCACCAGCATTAGTGGCTTCTGTTACTTTTTCGCCTCTAGCGATTACTGCTACACGCACTACCTGACCCGTACCTTTGGGCAGTGCTACCGTTGTCCGCAGTTGTTGGTCTGTATACTTGGGGTCAATTCCTAGCCGGATATGTGCTTCTGCGGCTTCGGGAAATTTTGCTGTTGCTGTTTCTTTTAACAGAGCTAACGCATCTAAGGGAGCATAATCCCTATCTTCTACTTTTTCTAGCAACGCCTGTAAACGGCGTGATATTTTCTTGCCCATTTTTTGCTCCTGGGGTGTTCTCGAAGTTTCTCACCTCTCCCCCGATACGATTTTAGATTTTAGATTTTGGATTTCGTGATTGGTTCTTGGTTAGTTGCTAGTTGACAGTTTTTATCTTTGCTTATTTGCTGTCACCTGTCACCTGTCACCTATCACCTGTCACCTATTAATCTGTGATGGTAACACCCATGTTTTTGGCTGTTCCAGCCACAATATTCATTGCTGCGTCAATGTCGTTAGCATTGAGGTCAGGCAGTTTGGTTTGGGCAATTTCCCGCAGTTGAGCTTTGGTAATGCTGCCAACTTTTTTCTGGTTGGGTTGTTCAGAACCGCGTTCAATTTTCGCTGCCTTGCGAATTAAAACTGATGCTGGGGGTGTTTTGAGTACGAATGTAAAACTCCGGTCTTCAAACACGGAAATTTCTACAGGAATCACCATTCCAGCTTGGTCTGCTGTTTTGGCGTTGTACTCTTTGCAGAACATCATGATGTTAACACCATGTTGACCCAGTGCGGGACCAACTGGTGGTGCTGGGTTGGCTTTTCCAGCGTTTAAGGCCAATTTAATGACCGCTACTACTTTCTTCGCCATTTGGATTTAGCTCTGTTTTTGTACCTGATTAAATTCCAATTCTACTGGTGTATCTCGTCCGAAAATCGAGAGTAGAGCTTTTAGTTTACTCCGTTCTGGCGAAACTTCGATCACCTCGCCTTCAAAATCCTTGAACGGACCAGAAAGCACCATTATCTTATCACCTGTAGCCATATCAATTTTGACTACTGGTTCTTGTTCTGTCGTTTGTTTGAATATACGTTCTACTTCTGAATGACTTAAAGGTACTGGCTTGACGTGACCACGGCCACGGCCGCTGCCTCGTTTTTGCTCTGCACCGACAAAGTTAATTACATGGGTTGTGTTTCTTACCACTTGCCATGTATCGTCACTCATTACCATCCGAACTAAAACATAACCCGGAAAAACCTTCTCTTCTGATGGCTGACGCTTCCCGTCTTTGCGGATCTTTACCGTTGGTGTATGGGGTATTTCCACTTGGATAATTTTATCAGCTACATCAAAAGTTTGGATACGTTGCTCTAAATTTGTTTTCACGCGCTTCTCACAGCCAGAGGCTACTTGCACTGCATACCAGCGGGCTTCTTTTTGCGCTGTTTCTAGTGCTTCCTCTGTCTGCAAATCCCGTGGTTCGTCTGTTGCAGAAGTCATCAGAATACCTGTTTTGCTGCCCAAGCAAACAATCCATCGACCAAATATATCAAAGACGCGGAAAGTGTCACCATTAATAACACAGCTGCTGATTCACTCACCAACTGCTTCCGACTTGGCCAAACTACTTTGTCCAGTTCTTCTTTTGTTCCTTGGAAGAAGTTGTTTAAGCTAAAACCATTGGCTGCTTCTGGCATTTCTGCTTCGTTTTTTTTGGCCACGGTCGTTATACCCCCCGTTTCTTACATCGTTTCACCTTGTTATTTTGCACCAAGGCTGACAATTATTCACAGCTTCGACCCAATTTACAGTAAACAAATTCAGCTATCAGTAAAAAATAATTAGACCCGAAATAATCAACGCTGGCTGCTATTTGAGCAGATGCGTTTTTGTTTCGGGCTATATTTTTTGCTTTTGAGCGCGCCCTGGAGGACTTGAACCCCCGACATCAGGTTTTGGAGACCTGCGTTCTACCAACTGAACTAAGAGCGCACAAGCTATCTTTGTTTCAGGGATTGCGCTGAACTTTTCTTAGTTTAACACAATTCCTTTTTTAGTGTAACTTAATTTTTTCAGAAAGTCAAGTCAGCGGCAGATGCCGCTTTTGGCTTGAGGTTCCTGGTTTTTTCCCAGGACTAACTGCATCACAGGGCGCGGTCAAACCGTTGTTTAATCCGGGTAGCTTTACCAGATAATTGACGCAAATAGTATAGTTTAGCGCGTCTGACTTTACCACGACGCACTACTTTGATGTTATCAATGCGGGGTGAGTGCAGCAAAAATACTCGCTCAACGCCTACACCTTGAAATACACGACGCACGGTAATTGTTTCGTTAATTCCGCCATTACGTTTACCTATTACCACTCCTTCATAGGGTTGGACGCGGTATTTATCGCCTTCTTTAATTTTCACTCCTACCCGCACTGTATCACCTACATAAATTTCGGGCAGATCGGATTTTAGGTGTTCCGCTTCAATAGAGCGGATTACTTCTTGCACGTTCATAGTTTAGTTATTTTCTGAAAAAAACCCACGATCATCAATCATAAATCTATAACTGCCTGAGAGTCCAGATATTTGATTTAAGTTCTTGGTTAGAAGTTAGGATCTAGGAGTTGGGCGTTCTGGGAGTTGTTAAGCTTTCTTGAAATTTTTTTTCCAGATCCGCAACTTGATAAATACAGGTTTTGCCCAACTGCCACCAATTAAATCATGTAATAGAGTGTAAAAACAGGGAATAATCAACAATGTGAGTAGTGTTGCTAAAGACAAGCCAGAAAAGACTACTACCCCTAAAGGTTGTAGAAATTCTGAACCTTCCCCAACTCCCAAAGCTAGGGGAAACATCCCTAAAACTGTGGTGATTGTTGTCATTAAAATCGGACGTAAACGTTGAGGTGCAGCTTTTAAAATTGCTGTGCGACGATCAACTTGTTCACGTTCCCGAATTTGATTAGCTAATTCTACCATGATAATGGCGTTATTAACCACAATACCTACTAATAAAACTGCACCCACAATTACTGTTGCACCAATGGCAGTTTCTGTGATGTAAAGTCCAAAAATCCCCCCAGCTAAAGCGAGAGGAATAGTAAACAGAATTACTAAAGGATCAACAAGAGAATTATATTGTACAGCCATGACTACAAAAACTAAAAATATTGCTAACCCTCCTAAAAGTTGCAACGAGTTTTGTAATTGTTGATTTGATTCTGCTGCTGCACTGGGTAAGCGACTTACACCTTCAGGGAAATTGGCATTTTTAATTACTTCATCTACTTGCTCTAATGCTTGACTCAGACTTGCTCCTTCTGCTAAATTACCTGCAATTAAAAAGACTTGACGCTGGTTAATTCTTTGAATTTCTCCTGGTGCTTTTCCTTCAACAATTGTCGCTACATCACTTAATCTAATTTGTTGATTACCTTCTACAAATAAGGGTAATCTTTCTAACTGAGAAGTTGTTTTGACTGCATCTTCATTTAACTCAACTCGCACATCTACCAAGCGGTTATTCCGCTGTAGTTGTGTGGGTACACTACCTGTAATTGCGGTTTTAATTGTTTCGCCAATATCTTGAGTATTTAAACCGACATTTGCTACTCGTTCCCAGTCAAGTACAATCTGAATTTCAGGTTGACGTGGATCTGCATCTGGACGAAATCTCACTGAGGTGATTTTTTCTTCTAAAGTTGCTAATAGTTCTCGTCCTGCTTTTTCTAAAGTATTGGTATCATTTCCCTGCAAAATTATATCAACATCAGCACCACGAATAGGAGAGTTATTAAGAAATAAACCCCGTACTTGTCCAGGTGCTAAACGCAGTCGAATATCTACTAAATTCAGTTTGCTAAATTCTTTAGTGACACGCTCAATATAAGTCTCTATATCTGAGTTTGGTTTGAGGGTAATGGTACTAGAACTTCGCAAAGGATTAGGATTACTATTACCACCAAACAGAAAACCACCAACTGTAGAAAAGACATATTCTGTTTCTGGTTGCTGAAGCAGAATGTCATCTACAACTTGCATAACTTTTTGGTTAGTTTCTAATGGTGTACCGGGGGGAAATTGAGCAAATAAACTCACTTGTCCGGTGTTTATTTGAGGAAGAATTTCTTGGGGAAGTTGGGGAGATATCCATAAACTACCAGCACCAAAGAAAATGATAGCGATCGCAATTGTTAATAACCGCAAACGCAATATTCCAGATAAGAAACTGCTGTATAATCTTGTTGCTCCCTCAAAACGGCGATTAAATTCTTGGAAAAACCAAAAATTACTTAAAGAACTAGAAAAGGGTAAAGCTAATAATCGTGATGTCAACATGGGAACAACAGTAACAGCAATTAAAATTGAAGCTGCTACCGCAAAACTGATCGTGAGAATTAATTCATTAAATAATAATGATATAAAACCACCAATTAATAAAAATGGTAATACTGCAACTAAGTTTGTACTGGTGGAAGCTAGTAAAGCTGATTCAACTTCTCTACTGCTTGTTTCTGCTTGTTGAATAATTGCTGATCTTGATAATTTTGATGTGTGATTTTGGAGTTTAGTTTGATTAATTCCTTCGGCAATATTTTCTAACATAACGATGGAATTATCAACCACAATTCCCACGCCTAATGCTAAACCACCTAAGCTAAAAATATTCAGGGATAAGCCGAACATTCCCATCATAATGATAGCTGCTAATGTGGCTAAAGGTATAGACAAGACAATAATGAATGTTTGACGTAAAGAACCAAGAAAAAGTAATACAGCTATAGCAGCTAAACCTGAACCAATTAAACCAGAAGAAGTCACATTAGCTAAGGAATTACGAATAAATATTGACTCATCTAAAGTTGCTGTGAGAGTTGCTTCCGCAGAAATAATACCCGCTTCTTTCAGTTCTTGTAATCTTTTTTTAACTCCATCAACAACGTTGACACTATTAGCATCTGCTTGTTTTTGAATGCTGACTTTTACTGCTTCTTGACCATTGAGTAAAACGTACAATCTTTGTTTTTCTGATCCGTCAATAACTTGGGCAAAGTCACGCAAATAAACACGATTTTTGATATTTGAATTAGGTGCAGATACTTCAAAGGAAATATTATTAATTTCTCCTGCATTTTTAAAGCGTCCCACTGTCCGGGTTAACGGTTCAGAATTGGGTCCTAAAATTCTTCCCCCAGATATATCTTGATTACGATTTTGCAGTTCGTTTAACACATCAGTCAAACCGATACCAATAGCTTGGAGACGATCTAAATCTATATTTACTCTAACTTCTTCTTGCACTCCTCCTGATACATCTACAACTGCAACTCCTGGTACTACACCTAATTCACGGGCTAATTCTTCTTCGGCAAAAACGCGCAAATCAACATTTTTCAGTGTAGGTGAAGTGAGCGCAAATTCATAAACAGGTAGTTGGGAAGGATCGAATTTAAAGATTCGTGGTTCTTCTATGGTGTCTGGTAATCTATTTCTCGCTCGGTTAAAAGTAGCGGTAGCATCATTTAGTGCTTGATCAATATTTCCGCCTGGTTGAAAATATAAATTTAAACTGACTTGACCTTCACGAGTCTGGGAAAAAACTTGAATTACTCCTTCTGTGGCTGAAAAAGCTTCTTCTAGTGGTTTTGTAATTTCATCAACTGCTACTTCTGGCGAAATTCCCGGTGCTTCTATTCTTACCCCAATGCGTGGATAGGTAATAGATGGCAGTAAATCTACAGGTAAACGAATAATGAAAAATACACCAATGACAATTACTGCTAAGGTCAGCATTAAAGTACCGATGTGCTGACGGATAGAAAGGGCGCTGATACTAAAGCCGTTGTTGTTTGTGATTTGCATTTTTATAGCAGGTGACAGTTTACAGGTGACAGGTGACAGAGTTGAAACTGCTAACAAAAACTTACAAGTTATTTCTTTGAGGTTTGTTTAAATCTTTTTCTGACAAAATTGATAATTTGACAACTTCACCATCTTTTAATGGCTTACTACTGCGAACAACATAACTTTCTCCTGGTTGTAACCCTGAAAGAATTTCGACGTTACCATCAACTTTTTTACCCAATGTTACCGATTTTTCTTTTACCTTGGTTTTACCGTCAGTTTCTTGCACCACAAAAATTGTGCCGTTGTTATTTTCTGCTGATGTTTCTTTGTCTTTGCTATTAATTGCTGTTTGTGATACTACTACTCGCTGTGGTGTCTGGGTTGTAAAATTCACTCTTGTTAGTAGTCCGCTACCTATTTTCCCGCCACTGTTGGGAATGACTACTTCTATGGGTACTAAACGGGCTGTAGGATCAGCAGATGGAGAAATACGCGCTACTCTACCAATGATGTTTTGATCGGGGAAGGCATCTAAACGCACTTGTACAGATTGTCCTACTTGAATTTTTGCTAGTTCTAATTCAGAAACTTGAACTACTACTTTAATTCGACTCAAGTCAGCAATTTTTAAGACTTCGCTTCCTGGTTGTAGGAGATTACCGGGTTCTGTGACTTTTTCTGTAACTACGCCGGTGATAGGGGAGATTAAACGAGAGTAGGAACGGCGTTCTTTGGCGGCTTTGACTACTGCTTGTTGGGCAAATACTCTACCTTGGGCGGCTGCTACGGCTTGTTTTTCTGTACGGACTCTTTCAATAGTCGCTTGTAGGGCTTTTTGGGTTGTTTGGGCTTTGGTGCGAGCTTGTTGGGCTGCTTGTTCGGAAATTGCTCCTTCTTTGAATAATTGTTGCTGTCTTTGGGAGTCTGATTGGGCTTGGATGAGTTCTAACTTTGCTTTTTCTACTTCCGCTTGAGCGTTACTTACTTGGGTCATTTCCCTAGCTACTTCTGATTGGCTGGTTGCTAGTTCTGCTTCTGCTTGCTGTAATGCTGTGAGCAATAGAACATCATCTAACTGGCCGATGATTTGCCCTTGTTTGACTGTATCACCAACATCCATATTTAAGGATATTAGTCTTCCTTCTACTTGCGATCGCACTGATACTGTCCTATACGGGGTGGTGTTCCCAATATAGTCCGCTGGGGGACGTAATTCGTTTGTGCGTGCGATCGCTACATCTACAGATGCTTCTCTATTTCTTCTTTCTCCACCACCAGTCCGCTTTGATTGGGCTTCGGCTGATTCTTTTGGTAATGAACCACAACTGGCTGTTAGTAATCCCAGTAACAGCATACAGAATATGAATAAATTATGCTTATTCATAAGCTTTTTCATCACTGGGCTGACAACTATAGGAGTTGATGTTTTCACCTGTTTTTGTGACTTATTTGCGTCCCAAACCATGAATTTTTCTCCAATTGGGCAGTATTTGCACTCTTACAGCCATTTATTAGCCAATACTTTGGAATAGGTATGAATAATAAAACATAGCAATCAAAATTCAGCTATTTATTTATGTATTCCAAATAACTTGTTTTTCCTCAATAAAACTGACAGAATTCTCACTATATCCTATGGATATTGATGTATAGAATTGCTGACAATCCTAGAAATTATAAAGTTAGTATAAAGATTTTGCCATCAATAAGTAATAGGAAATTAGTCATGATTTATCTCTGGGAGTTTTTCATTACCCAGCCATTTATGAAAAATGTGCCAAACGAACTGGTATTTTTCAGGTTTTTGTGTATATATTAAGAATATTAAACAAAGCTTGCTTTTATATCCCAGATGGAATATGTCAGGTGCAACCACCAAAGCAACACATTGACTTTTAGGTGAGGAAAGTAACAAGTGACATTACTACTGAAAATTGCCCAAACTGCTGATGAACAGCAAATTGCTGAGTTTTTCCAAGCTTCTGTAGGTGAATGGCGCTCTGAAAGACGCTATTACACTTTACCCCAAGGAGAAACTAAGGAAATGGTAAGTATTATTACCATTCATTTTTTGCAACAAGGGGATGATGAATTGCAAAAGCTGGCTCAGTTACATGATTTGCAGGATTTAGCAAGCTTAACTTGTGGTGCAAAAGTTACTTGGGAAAGTACAAACTTACACAACGCTAAAAAAGAAGCCAGTGGTGTTACCGTGTTTGGTGCTTGGGGAAATATTTTGTATCGCGATCGCGGTTTTGCCACTACTAAACCAGTCACAGCACAATATTATTTCCCCAGTCTGAAAACTCTGTGTTTGCGAACTGAGTACAATAATTCAGTATTTGAGGAAGAAATTAAACTCATCGGTGATAAATATCGCACCAGACAAAGTATTGTTTCCCGCGCTGGTGAGCAGTTGATGATTGGGCAATATTTGGAAAAGCGAGTTTAAACTAATTGATTTGTTGTAGGCTTGGTGATGTCGGGAGCATCCCAAATGTGTAAGTTTATTTTTATCTAACAACAGACAATTATCCCAGGGTCTGATATGATTGAACCGCAAAGGACGCTAAGGACACAAAGGTAAGAGATTATAAGAGAGTTTTCGCAGTGGCCACGTTTATTTTTTCTTTCATTGGGATGCTCCCGGTGATGTCAAGGATTGTAGTCAGGATTTGATTGATAACCATCAGTTATCAGCTTGAATTACTAGCCTCTACCCAAACTTAAACGGCTGACAAAGGTTTTTGATAAAATTTATGAAATTTTTGTAAAGTCTTACTCCAAAAACTTGATTTATGTGTAATGATAATGGAGAGAGTTAATTCGGCGATTAGTGTTTTGTTGTTAGTATTGACAGGCTTTTTACTTGTGGTATTTACAGACTGCTCTCCGAAATCTAAATCTCTACAAACTCGTGATTTTGGAGACATAATATGTCAGTTTACGTAGGCAATCTTTCTTATGAAGTTACACAGGATGCTTTGACATCTGTATTTGCAGAATATGGTACTGTAAAGCGTGTACAAATCCCCACTGACCGGGAAACAGGCCGTTTACGTGGCTTTGCTTTCGTAGAAATGGGTTCAGAAGCGGAAGAAACAGCAGCTATTGAAGCACTTGATGGTGCTGAGTGGATGGGTCGTGGCTTAAAAGTAAATAAAGCTAGACCTAAAGAAGACCGTGGTGGTGGTTACGGTGGTGGTGGTGGTCGTGGTGGTTACGGTGGTGGCGGCGGTGGTCGCAATCGCTACTAAGTCTACCCTAAATTCTTAATTCGTTTTAAATAAAAGTAACCCATTCCGACTCCGGGGTGGGTTGTTTTTTGGTTTTTCGGTTTTTAACTAACATACTTGGCCTTTAGCAGTTTCCTAAGCCATGATGGATTTGGTAAAACAACTAGGGTGTAAACCCATAAATTTATGGGCGATATTTTAGCAAATCGCTACGAAGTTCAACAGCAGTTAAGCAAAAAATCAGGCCGCAGAACTTTTTTAGCGCGTGACGTGGTGACAGGTGACTTAGTGATTGTCAAGTTACTTGCTTTTAATAGTGACTTTGAATGGGATGATTTGAAACTGTTTGAACGGGAGGCGGAAACCTTAAAATCTTTATCCCATCCATCCATACCTCACTATCTCGACTATTTTGAAGTAAAAGAATCCAATTATCAAGGATTTGCTCTAGTACAAACTTACATCCCAGCCCAAACCCTAGAAAAATATTTACAAACTGGAAGAAATTTTACAGAAAATGAAATTAAAGAAATAGGGAAAGCAGTTTTAGAGATTTTAATTTATCTCCATGAGTTGCACCCACCCGTTATTCACCGTGATATTAAACCTAGCAATATTTTATTAGGAGAGCGATCCGGTAATAGTGTGGGAAAAGTTTATTTAGTAGATTTTGGTTCTGTGCAAACTGTTTTAGCTTCAGAAACAGGTACTAGAACTCTTGTAGGGACTTATGGTTATATGCCACAAGAACAATTTGGAGGGCGTACAGTTCCCGCTTCTGATCTTTATAGTTTAGGATGCACATTAATTTATTTAATCACAGGTACTCAACCGGCAGATTTACCACAAAAGAATTTTCGCATACAATTTGAACAAGTTGCAAATCTTAGTCCCAGCTTAACTAACTGGTTAAAAAAGATGATAGAACCCAGTTTAGAAAAGAGATTTGCATCTGCAAAGTCAGCACTTACAGCTTTAGAAAAACCAGAAAATACTGTTAATATTACAGCTTTAACTGTTGGTAAACCAGCAGGTAGTAAAATTCAATTGATTAAAAATGATGAATTTTTAGAAATTATTATTCCCCCCGCTGGTTTTCAAGCGTCGATGCTGTTCCTGAGTTTATTTGCTATTTCTTGGAATTCCTTTATTTTATTTTGGACTATTGGCGCTCTTTCTGCACCTTTTCCTATAAACTTACCTTTTGCCTTGTTCTCACTGCCTTTTTGGGTTGCGGGTTTGTCTATGATTTATAGCATATTATATGGATTATTTGGTAATATGAGCCTGTCTCTAGATAGTCAGAAAATTTCTGTAATTTATAAGTTATGGAGAGTGAAAATCCGTCCTACTCGTTCAGCACCTAGAGACAGCATCACTAAATTGGTTTATATTCCTAAACACTTGACTAAAAACTCAGATGGTGAAAAAACTCAAGTACCAGCAACATTAGAAATTTGGGCAGGTGTACAAAAATTTTCATTGGATGTTAATGCTGGTTTAATTAAATCAGAAGCAGAATTGGAATGGTTAGCTCATGAATTAAGTAACTGGTTAAATATGGCAATTAGGACAGAATAAATTGTATAGTTAATCTAAAGTGACTCAAGAGGAAAATTATATGTTTGGATTAGGATGGCCAGAAATAGTGATAATTGCTATTGTAGCAATTTTGATTTTTGGACCAAAGAAAATTCCTGAGTTGGGGGGAGTTTTGGGAAAGAGTTTGAGAAATTTCCAAGAGGGAATTAAAAAGACTGATGAAGATGATAATTCAGAACAATCATAATTGTCTGAATCAGGATTTCCAGGATTTAAGGATTTACAGGATGTGATTGTTAAATAGTAAATTACTCTAGATTCTAGTCGGTTTTAACCGACTTTAGCTTTTAGACAGGGAATTTATTCCCTGGATTATTGGATTATTAAAAAAATTGAATTTTCATGTATTTATTTTAACAAAGTTATCAAAAAATTCATCAAACAAGTATTTGCAATCACACTTAAACATAGTTAGAATATTTAGTGTTATAAGCGTTTTACTTATGACCGTGTTCTCAATCTTGCTTGTTTCTACATTGTATAGTTAAAGGGTTAAATATGTCTTCAAAACAATTCCAATCAGCACACAGCAGTATTTACAAACTCGGTACAAGACTTGTAGAATATATTGATGAAATTCGCCAAAGTCGTCTTAAAGAAGGTGATGATACCAAAAGTTTAGAAAGTGTAGAAAATAACATCAAAAAAGCATTAACCGCCCTACAGCAACAAAAATATCAAGTAGCAGTTATTGCAGCTATGAAAGCTGGTAAAAGTACCTTTCTTAACGCTATTATTGGTGCAGATATTTTAGCTAGTGAAACCATTCGTAATGAAGAAGAATATGAACAAGCAATTACAAGGTTAAATGATTTACTTGATGAAATTGGTACTAATGAACAACATCCTCTTTATCATTTATTAGATACATTAGGAACGATAATTGAGGCTTATGAAACAGAACATCATCCTCTTCCTAATTGTCATGGAAATGATGTATTAGCTTATTTAATGGAAGAACACAAACTGAGTTTATCAGATTTATCTGAAATTGGTTCACCTGAAATGATACAAGCTATTTTAAACAAAGAAAAAGCATTAACATTTAATCAAATTCAACAATTAGCAGAACGTTTTCATGTAAACATTAAAGTATTTCTGAATTAGTATGTACCCTAACTTCAATTGGTTAATTTACCTCATAAACCTCGAATCTGCTGTATCAATCATCAAACAAATAAACTAGAGGGAACATAAAAATATTTACCTAAAATGTCAGCTTGTTCTGCATTGATATTACAATCTCCTTGAAGAATAGAGTTTACTATTTCCTGATCACCTTCTTTAAGACCTAGATATTCTGCTTCAGTTTCAATAATTTTAGGAGCAACTTTAGCTAGGAGTTGACTATCCATCATCGCTTGCGGATAGAGTTAGGTGATAAGTTTATTGTAACTTACTCAACAGAGAAATGCTATATTTCACTCAATTAGTATCTAGCTTTTTCTAGTCTAGTGAAGTACAAAATCATCTGCGTTTATCTGCGTCTATCTGCGTTTAAGTATTACAGCTTGTATTTCACTTCAATGATAATTGCTATAATAATATTAATTACCAAATCTCTCTTAAATCTAAAACAAATCCTGGTAAAATATCCTCACCATTTAACATTGCTGGATTATCTAATTCTTCCACAACTTGCCCAGGACGATAAATAAATACTTTATGTTGTTTTCTATCAATTAACCAACCTAATTTCACACCATTTTCTATATACTCTTGCATCTTTTCTTGTAATGGTTTTAGGTTATCACTCAGAGAACGTAATTCAATAACAAAATCAGGAACAATAGGAGCAAATTTACTTTTTTGTTCTGGGTTTAAACTATCCCAGCGTTCTTTTTTGATCCAAGCAACATCAGGAGAAATATCTTTGCCATTAGGTAATTTAAAACCTGTAGAAGAATCAAAACCTTTACCTAATTTTGTTTGTTTATTCCAAATTCCTACTTCTACAGCAATATCAAAATTACAATTTCCTGTTTCGCTGCCTGTAGGTGGCATAATTATTAATTCTCCTGATCCTGTGCGTTCAAATCTTAAATCACGATTATTTTGACAAAGTTGAAAAAATTGCTCATCTGTTAAGTTAATGTTTAATTTGAGATTAGGAGGTAAATTAGTCGTATTCATTATGTTTACCTCAAAGTGTAAGAATTTTAGATTTTAGATTTTAGATTTTAGATTTTAGATTTTAGATTTTAGATTTTAGATTTATAATACACTATTACAGCACTTCCCGGTGTTATGAGGTACAGAGATGAATCATAAAACTCTTGTGGTGCGGGCATCTTGCCCGCTACTGGTGTACTTCATTTATATGAAATCTGCTGTATATCATAATTTGACATAACCTAAGTTGCTAGTTATCTAAGCTTAGGTAATTAATAATTAAATTTACGTTTTCATCCTGAAAATCCTTTAATCCTGGACATTATCTCGACTTACTTCGACTTCGCTCAGTACAAGTCGCTTGATAACCACCTGATTCAGACAAAAAAACCGACCACCCAACGAACTAATAACACAAAAAAAATCAACAGTAGGGACAATTCATAAATTATCCCTACCGGAAATTAGAGTAGGGTATTAACCACGGAAGAAGGTGCTACCCCATTTTGGGAATCATTAATCGTAGTATTTGCGCTTTGTGGCTGAATTTCTTCCTGTACACCCCGCACCTTAATTAACCGAATAGCGCGACTCACACTTTCCGGCAAAATTACCACTAGACTACCATCAGGAGCCATATCTAAACCCTTATTAATGGCTTGAGTTTCATCCAGAATTGATTCATAACGGCAATTAGGTTTAGCCTGATTAATGCCTTGAATAATCAAATCTGCGGCTGATCCCCGTGGTCTGCCTCTAGTGTCATCATCTTCCTTAACAATGATGTAGTCAAAAATATCAGCTGCTAATTTACCCAGAATGACAAAATCTTCATCCCGGCGATCGCCCGGTCCCCCGACTACACCTATGCGCTGTCCACTTGTCCAGTTACGAACAAAAGATCCCACAGCTTCATAACTAGCAGGGTTGTGGGCATAATCTACCAAAGCATGGTATTTACCCAAATTAAACAAATTCATCCGTCCTGGTGTTTGACTCACTGAAGCGCGGAAAGTCCTCAACCCAGAACGAATTTGTTCAATACTCACATTCTGTACAAAAGCTGCCAAACTTGCTGCTAAAGCATTGGCAATCATAAACGGCGCTTTTCCGCCCATTGTTAAGGGTATATTTTCTGCTCTTTCTATCCGATGTGTCCAATCGCCTTTAACAATTGACAGATAACCATTTTCATATACTGCCGCTACTCCTCCCTTTTGGATGTGCTTTCGCACCAGTTCCGAGTCAGGATTCATGGTGAAGTAAGCAATATTGGCTTTTGTTTTTTCTGCCATCGCTGCTACTCTGGTGTCATCAGCGTTGAGAACTGCATAACCATCAGGAAACACCGCTTCAGCAACTACACTTTTCAGATTGGCTAACTGTTCAATGGTATCAATATCACCGATACCTAAATGGTCAGCAGCCACATTTAACACCACACCCACATTAGCCGCATCAAAACCTAACCCAGAACGGAGAATACCGCCCCGTGCCGATTCTAATACAGCCACCTCCACAGTTGGATCTTGCAGGATCACATGGGCGCTTTGGGGACCAGTGTTGTCTCCAGCTTCCACCAAGAAATCACCGATATAAGTACCATCTGTTGTGGTATAGCCGACAACTTTACCTGTTTGCTTATAAATGTGTGCTAACAAACGAGTTGTAGTAGTTTTACCATTAGTACCAGTGACACTGAGGATAGGAAGACGGCTCGGTTTTTCGTTGGGGAACAGCATATCCATGACTGCGCCGGCAACATTGCGGGGAGTACCCACGCTGGGAGCAACGTGCATCCGAAAACCAGGGGCAGCGTTAACTTCCACGATCACACCATCCATCTCTCTCAGCGGACGGCTAATGTCCGTAGTGACGACATCCAAACCTGCAATATCCAAACCGATAATTTTCACTACCCGTTGTGCTAACCAGACATTTTCCGGGTGAATTTCGTCGGTACGGTCTACAGCAATACCACCTGTACTCAGGTTAGCCGTTGCCCGCAGATAACAAATTTGCCCCTTCGGAGGCACACTATTAACGGTGTAACCTTGTCTTTCTAATAGCTGGTAGCTGGTACGATCTAACTCAATTTTAGTCAGGACATTATCATGACCTTCACCGCGATTCGGGTCTTTATTTGTTTCATCAACCAATTCAGCAATAGTGGATTTACCATCACCAACTACATGGGCGGGAACTCTTTCCGCTACAGCTACAACTTTACCATCTACCACTAACACCCGATGGTCACGCCCAACATAATACCGTTCCACAATAATAGAACGGGAAACCTGTCTAGCCGCGTCATAGCCTGCTTCAGCTTCATCCCAATTTCTGATATCAATGGTGATACCACGTCCATGATTGCCATCTAGAGGTTTGATGACTATAGGATAACCGCCAACATATTCAATGGCTTCTTCCAAATCATCCAAGAAGTTAATCACCGTACCTCTGGGTACTGGTACACCATTAGTAGCGAGGATGCGTTTAGTGGCTTCTTTATCACAAGCTAATTCTACACCGAGAATGCCTGTGCTATCGGTCATTGTGGCCTGCATCCGTTTTTGATTCACACCATAGCCTAGTTGAATCAGAAACCGGGCGGCTAGAGGCATCCAAGGAATACCTCTTTTTTCTGCTTCTTTGACTATTGCTTCAGTTGAAGGACCAAGGGAAGCATCACGCCAAAAGTCTTTGAGGTCTTGAATATCCTGCTCTAACTCGGCTTTAGGATAACGACCACGGTCAACAATGCTTTGACATAGCCGCACTGCTGCACGTCCAGCATAACGTCCCGCTTCTTCATTCAGGTACTCAATCACTACCTGGTAAACTCCAGGAGTGGCAGTCTCACGGGTACGGCCGAAACCTACATGCATTCCAGCTAGTTCCTGGAGTTCTAAAGCTACGTGTTCTACGATATGACCCATCATGGTGCCTTCTCGTACACGCATCAGAAAACCACCACGACAGCCCGGTGAACAATAGTGACCCTCCAGACTTGGTAGGGCTTCAACTAATCCTTCATAAAAGCCTGGGATTTGATTTGAGGGTGTTTCGGCAAGGTTTTCCAAATCAAGGCGCATGACGATTAGTTTATGGCGTCGAATGCTCCAATAGTTTGGGCCGCGTAAGGTCTGGATCTTGAGGATTCTCATGGGAATAGGTAGATGGAGATTCGGAACCAAAATTCTAGTTTCTTACTGAAATTGACCGCTAAACTGTTCACTATAAACAGTTTTTTCTTTTTAGATAGTATTTGTCTATTTTTTTGGCAACAACAAATAAATGCGCGGTCAACCAGTGTAACCTCAGATACTCTATCCCGTCAGCTGGAGATCCGATGCACAGCGGGTAAAACAGTACGTTGGTAAAGATGGAAGCGATCTCCGTAACTGAGGATATGTAGACGTAAATTATGTACAGTCAATGGTTCATTAGCACTGACATGGGGTTCGTTAGTATGGGTAAGTTCTGTAGGGTCAACAATTGTGACGCTACCTTTACCTAATACTTGCAACCAACCATCACGTTCAAACACAGCACAAGTATCTTCATCAATGCCAATACCAAGACGATCTGGATGGGCAGCGATCGCACTAATCAATCTTCCCATCCGATTGCGGTTGTGAAAGTGTTGATCGACAATAACTTCAGGAATAAATCCTAAACCTGTGGCCATATCAACCAGGGAACGATTGGGCGTTTCCCCACTACCTCCACCTGCAATCATGTGATGTCCCATGACTGCTGCCCCCGCACTCGTTCCTGCTAAAGTCAGTTGTCCTGCTCGCACCCGCTGGCGGATAATATCCATTGCCGGTGTATCTGACAGAACTCCACAGAGGCGCAATTGATCTCCCCCTGTTAAAAAGACCCCAGTACAAGCTTCTAAGGATGCCTGAATTTGAGAGTTTTCGCATTGTTCGCGTTCACGAATGTCTAAAATCTCAACCTTTTCCGCACCCATTTCTTCAAAAATGCGAATATACCGACCACCAATGATGGCTGGTTCGCGGGAGGCAGATGGAACAATTGTAATATATGCCTTACTAGCACCAGCACGAGCAACAAAAGTCCGCAAGATTTCGCGTCCGTGAACTTTGTCTTCTGCGCCTCCGATAACTAGAACGGCGGTTTTAGTTGCTTGGGGTGTCCTCATTTCCAGCGATTTAGCTTTTAATTGCTGCATTGTGTTTCTGTGGTCAACAACTTCAGGAACCATCGCCTTTAAAGGTTTCCCAGGCTTGTGGCGAATGGCTTATGAATTTAATCAGGTTTAGTCGCCTGTTTCTTTTCGCCCTTTGCTTTTTTAAGAGGACACTTTTGATCAGTTTAAGAGTTGCTAAATTTGACTCTCCAACTTTTCCTTAAACGCAGATGAAGTTTAAGTTCTGTCATGTCCGTTACTGTTCCTCATCACCAGTGCCTTGTTTTTCACCTTTCTGCTGATTCCAGAGTGGTAGAATAAAATAGTGCTTTCAGGCTGGGTTTACCCTTTAGTTTTGGGGGCGAAAGCAGGTCTTGACACTCTTTTTTCTGAGGCTGGCTCGATACATCCTGGAAGTTGTTAACTTTGGTGGGATTATTAATTTAAATTTAGTTGTGACAATATTTAAACATAAATTAAGTAATTAGAAAAACTTTTGCTCCCACCAAAAAGCTAAGAATTCTGGTACTTTTAGATACTATAGCTCCGGTTTATCTCTAGTATTACCTCCTCCTGACTTCAAAGGAACTCTTAATGGGATAAAGATGGGAAGATAGAAAGATGGGAAGATGGGGAAAAATATTTACGTTCTGCCTTGTGCCTTCTGTCTTGTGCCTTCTGTCTTGTGCCTTGTGCCTCATTGGTAATTTACGTTAAATGTCCCAATCTCATCTTAGTGTCATTAAATACGAATTATTGTGCGTTTTGATATAGTTACACTTTTTCCTGATAGTTTTAGTTCAGTTCTGGGTTCTGGTCTTTTGGGCAAAGCCCTGGCCAAGCAGATTGCTGAAGTACATCTGGTTAATCCCAGGGATTTTACCACAGATAAACATCGTAAGGTAGATGATGAACCCTACGGCGGTGGTGTGGGGATGCTGATGAAGCCTGAACCGATTTTTGCAGCTGTGGAATCATTGCCGATTTTACCGCGTCGAGAGGTAATTTTGATGAGTCCCCAAGGTGAAACAATAAATCAGCCCCTGCTGCGAGAATTAGCAACAAATTATGACCAATTGGTGGTGATTTGTGGACATTATGAAGGGGTAGATGAAAGAGTGCTAAATTTAGTCACTCGTGAAGTGTCTTTGGGTGATTTTATCCTCACCGGTGGCGAAATTCCGGCTATGGCGTTATTAAATGGCGTTGTGCGCTTACTACCAGGGACGGTGGGTAAGGTAGAATCTCTCAAGGCTGAAAGTTTTGAGGAAGGTTTATTAGATTTTCCCCAGTATACCCGTCCTGCCAATTTTCGTGGTTGGAAAGTCCCAAATGTGCTACTCAGTGGTAATCATGCGGAAATTGCCAAGTGGCGTTTTCAACAACAAATTCAACGCACCGCTTCCCGTCGTCCCGATTTACTGGAAAAATGGCAACAAGAGAGGCAGGGGAGCAGGGAGCAGGGAGCAGGGGGAGAAAGGTAAGCAGGGGGAGCAGGGGAAGCAGGGGAAGATTAATAACCC